>CAYVJJ010000121.1:0-7806 GCA_964451655.1 uncultured Mycobacteriaceae bacterium
GCTCGGCCATGCCGATGCAGCGCATGCAGTGGTGGATGCGGCCGGGCCCCAGGCGCGCCTGGCTGATGGCGAATCCCTCGCCCTCCCCCTTGAGCACGTCCTCGGCCGGCACGCGCACGTCGGTGAAGTCGATCTCGGCGTGGCCCTCCCGGTCCTGGTATCCGAACACCGGCAGTCCCCGCATCACGGTCACGCCCGGGGCGTCGATGGGTACGACCATCATCGACTGCTGACGGTGGATCGGGGCCGACGGGTCCGTCTTGCCCATGACGATGAGCACCGTGCAGTTGCGGTGCAGCGCCCCCGACGCGAACCACTTGCGGCCGTTGAGAACGTAGTAGGCGCCGTCCCCGTCGTCCCGGCGCTCCATCGACATCTGCACGTTGGTGGCGTCGGAGCTCGCGACGGCGGGCTCGGTCATGGCGAACGCCGAGCGGATCTCCCCGGCCAGCAGCGGTTCGAGGTAGTCGCGCTTGTGCTCGTCGGTGCCGAAGAGTTCGAGCACCTCCATGTTGCCGGTGTCGGGGGCGTTGCAGTTGAACACCTCCGGTGCGATGTGGCTGCGGCCCATGATCTCCGCCAGCGGCGCGTATTCGAGGTTGGTCAGTCCCACCCCGGAGGAGGGGTGCGGGTGGAAGAGGTTCCACAGCCCCTGCTCGCGTGCCTGCGCCTTGAGCTCCTCGATGATCGGCGGCTGGAAATGCGGGTCGCCCGATTCGCGCATCTGCTGCTCATAGACGGTCTCGGCGGGGTACACCCGCGCGTCCATGAAATCGATCAGCTGGGCACGCAGGCGTTCGGTGCGCTCGGACATGGCGAAGATCGACATCGGTTCTCCTCGGCGGGTCGTGGGGGACGGTTCGTCTGGGACGGGTCGTGGGTGGTCGTCGGGCCGGGATCCCAGGTCAGCCGCTCTCGTCCGGCGGCGTGGAGGGCGCCCCGGCGGCGCGGGCCGCGGCGCGGGCCACATCGCCCAGGCTCCGGCCGTCGGTGCGCGGCGGCAGGGCGGGGAACCCGGGGTCCCGGCGCTCCAGATGGCTGCCGATGCCCTCGGCCGCATCGGCACTGTGGAAGGACTCGAGCATGAGGGTCTCGGAGCGCGCCGCCGCGGACGGGTAGTCGGAGTCCGATTCGTTGTCGCGCAGCAGCTGCCGTTTGATCACCGCCAGCGACCGCGGCGAGCAGTGCGCGGCGATGTCGGCGGCGTAGTCGACGGCCGCCTCGGCCACGGGTTGCTCGACCACGTGGTCGAGCAACCCGATGCGGTGCGCCTCGTCGGACCCGACCATCCGGCCCGACAGCAGAAGGTCTGCGGCTCGGCTGCGTCCTATCACGCGGGGGAGCAGCACCGACGAGCCGTACTCGGCGATCAGCCCGCGGCGCGCGAAGGCCGTGGTGAATCGGGCCTCGCGGGAGCCGAAGCGCACGTCGAAGTACAGCGCCTGCACCATCCCCAGGCCGGCGGCCACGCCGTTGACGGCGCCGATCAGCGGCTTGCGCACATGCAGCGGCATGTCGCGGGGCACCGGCCTGATCAGGTCCGCCTCAGTGTGCTCGCCGACGTGCCGCAGCCCGTTCATGTCCGCGCCGGAACAGAAGCCGCGCCCGGCGCCCGTGACGACGATCGCCCGCACGCGCGGGTCGTCGTCGGCGGCCTCCAGCAACCGCATGTAGCGGTCCTCCATGGCGCCGTTCCAGGCGTTGAGGACCTCGGGGCGGTGCAGGGTGAGCAGCAGCACCGCACCGTGGAGTTCCGCGAGCACCGGGGAGTCCGGCGCGGAGTCGTACAGTTCGTCGAAAGCGGTGGGCCCGGAGACGCCGGTCATGCCGTCACCTCCGCCTGGAAGCGCCGCATCCCCCGCAACCAGCGGTCGTAGTCGGAACCCTTGTGCCGGTACATTTCCAGTACCTCCGGGTGGGGCAGGACCAGGAAGCGTTCGTCGCTGACGGCCTCCAGAACGACGGCGGCCACATCGTCGGGCCCGAGAACCCGGCCCGCCGCGGTGACGGCGCGCGTGGCGGCCTCCCCGAGAGGATCGCCGGAACCCTCGCCCTCGTACAGCAGCGGCGTGTCCACGCCCATGGGGCACAGGCAGCTCACCCGTACGCCCCGGTCACCGTAGGTGACGCTGAGCCACTCGGCGAACCCGACGGCCGCGTGCTTGGTCACCGAGTATGCGGCGGAACCGATCTGGGTGAGCAGTCCGGCCGCGGACGCGGTGGAGAAGAAGTACCCGCCGCCGCGTTCCACCCACTGCGGCACCAGCAGCTGCGCCGCGCGGATGTGCGCCCGCAGATTGACGTCCAGCACCTGGTCCCACTGCGCGTCGGTGAGATCCAGCCCGGGCGCACCGGCCACGCCCGCATTGGCGAAGTACAGGTCGACCGGGCCGAATTCCGCCTCGGCCCGGTCGATGAGCGCCCGGATGCGTGCCCGGTCCGCCACGTCGCCGCCTTCGGCGACCGCCGCACCCGGGTGCGCGGCGTTGATCGCGTCCGCCGCGCGCCCGGCCGCGTCGTCGTCCAGGTCGGCGACCACCACCTTCGCCCCTGCGTCCGCCAGCCCGGCGGCCACGGCGGAGCCGATGCCCCCTCCACCGCCGGTGACGACGGCGACCGTGCCCGGAATCCTCACGAGTGCTCCTCACTGTCGGGTGCCGGCCCGCTGCCGGGTGCCCCGGTGCCGCCGGTGCGCGACGGCATGCGCAGGCCGTTCGCCCAGATGCGGGTGACCGTATCGACGATGTCCTCGACGCGCACGCGCCCGTCATCGGTGCCCTCGCCGAAACCGAACATGCTGTAGGCGACACGGCTGACCATGCTCGACAGCGCCCGCGAGGCCAGCATGGGATCCAGACCCGGGTCCGCCAGGCCGCGGTGCTGCAGGTCTGCGATGGCGCGGGCGTTGCGGGCGATGAACACCTCGGCCCGGCGCCGGCGGAGCTCGCGGAAGCCCGGATCGATGTTGGCGACCTGTTCCATGAGCACCATGAGCCTCGCATTGGCGCGGTAGGCCTCCAGGTATGCCCGGTTGCTGGCCTCGAGCACCGCGTAAGGGTCGTCCGGCGCGGCCACACGGCCCATCCCGGGGTGCAGCATCTCGTCCTGCGCCCGCTCGAGGACGGCCGCGAACACCTCCTCCTTGTTCTTGAAGTAGGTGTAGAACGAGCCCGTGGAGCACTTGGCCTCGCGGGTGATGTCGGTGAGCCGGGTGTCCAGGTAACCGGACCGCTCGAACACCGTGCGGGCGGCCGTGATCAGCGCGTCGCGGGTGCGGGCGCCGCGCTCGGTGACCGGCGGCTCCCGCAACAGGCCCGGTGCGGCCATCGACGGGGGTTCCGGCGTGTCCTCCACGGTCGGCTCATCCATACCGCGATCGTACTTGAATCCGACGTCAAGTTCGAGGGGTCGGTCCGGACGGCCGTCAGGTCAGGGTGACGCCGCCGTCGACCGCGATCGTCTGCCCCACGACGTAGCCGGCGGCGTCCGAGGCCAGCCACACGGCAGTGGCGGCGATCTCCTCCGGGTCGCCCATCCGGCCGATGACCACCCGCTGCATCATCGCGTCGAGGTAGCCGGGCTGGTAGGTATCGGTCATCTCCGACTGGAAGAAGCCGGGGGCGATGGCGTTGACCCGGATACCCTTGCGCCCCGTCCACTGCTGGGCCAGGTCGCGGGTGAGGCCGATGACCCCGGCCTTGCTTGCCGAGTACGCGGCCTGCGGCAGCCCCGCCGTGGTCAGACCCAGGACACTGGAGATGTTGACGATGGCGCTGCCCTCGCCCATCACCGCGCCGCACGCCTGCGCCGCCCAGTACGAGCCGTTCAGGTTGATGTCGATGACCCGGCGGAACTGCTCGGGCGTCTCACGGGTGGCGGGCACGGCGGTCCCGATGCCGGCATTGTTGACCAGCACGTCCACCCGTCCGAACTCCTCCATCGCCGACTGCGCCATCGCCCGGCACTGGTCCGGGTCCGCGACGTCGGTGGCCACGCACAGGGCCCGGCGGCCCGCATCGCGCACCAGCTGCGCCGTATCCTCCAGCCTGTCGGCCCGGCGTGCGGCGAGCACCACGTCGGCGCCCGCCTCCGCGAATCCGCGGGCGAATGCGACGCCGAGGCCCGACGACGCGCCGGTGACGACGGCGACGCGGCCGTCCAGACGGAATCTGTCGAGAACGGTCATTGTGCAGGGTCCTCCCATGCTCGTCGTATAGAAACGCGCGTGACCGACGTCCGCCGCACCAGGGCTCGCCGTGGGGCTCGCCGTGCGGTCACAGCCACGCCGGGTCCAGATCCACGGTGGTGCGGTCCCGGCTCGCCAGCAGGTCGAGCTGCGGACCGGTGCGCGGCAGCTCGTAGCGGTAGAAGTAGCGGGCGGCGGCGCGCTTGCCCTCGTAGAAGTCGCCGTCCTTGCCGGCCGCGGCGAGCACCTGCTCCAGCCACATCCAGGCGATGACGATGTGTCCGGCCGCCTCCAGGTAGATCGACGAGTTCGCCAGCGCCGTGCGCGCGTCCCCGTCGGCCCACAGGGTCCCGGTGGTCTCAGTGAGCCGCTGAACCGCCGCCGCCAGCCGGTCCGCGTACTCGGCCGCCTCGCTTCCGTGGCCACCCCGGTCTCCGGGATCGCCGTCCCGGCCCCCGCCCGCGGCGCGGCCCCGCTCCACCGCATCCCCGATGGTCTGCGCCAGCAGCACCAGCCCGGCACCGCCCTGCATGATCATCTTGCGCCCCAGCAGGTCCAGCCCCTGGATGCCGTGGGTGCCCTCGTGGATGGCGTTGAGCCGGTTGTCGCGGTAGTGCTGTTCCACGTCGTAGTCCCGGGTGTAGCCGTAGCCGCCGTGCACCTGGATGGCCAGGCTGTTGGCGTGCAGGCACCACTGGCTGGGCCAGCTCTTGGCGATGGGGGTGAGCACGTCCAGCAGGAGGGTGGTGCGGGCGCGGGTGCCCTCGTCGGTCGCGGTCTGCTGCTCGTCGACCAGCAGTGAGCAGTACAGCCCCAGCGCCAGCGCACCCTCCACGTAGGACTTCTGCGCCAGCAGCATCCTGCGCACGTCGGCATGCTCGGTCAGCGGCACCGGTGGAGTCGAGGGGTCCTTCTCCCCGGGCGGACGTCCCTGCGTGCGGGTGCGGGCGTAGTCGAGCGAGGCCGTGTAGCCGGCATAGCCCAGAGCGATGGCGCCGAAGCCGACGCCGATCCGCGCCTCGTTCATCATGTGGAACATGTAGGCGAGTCCCCGGTTCTCTTCGCCCACAAGGTAACCGACTGCGCCGGCGCGTCCGTCCGGCGAGTGGGTGCCGTCCCCGAATTCGAGCAGCGTGTTGGTGGTGCCCCGGTACCCCATCTTGTGGTTGAGCCCCACCAGGACCACGTCGTTGCGTTCGCCCACGGCCGGGCCGCCGTCGTCCGCAGCCGTGCCGCCGCGTTCACCGGCCGCGGCCACTCCGCCGGCGGGAAGACGCTTGGGGACGATGAACAGCGAGATGCCCTTGACGCCGTCGGGCGCCCCCGGGACCTTTGCCAGCACAAGGTGCACGATGTTCTCGGTGAGCTCGTGGTCGCCGCCGGAGATCCACATCTTGGTCCCCGTGATGCGGTACCGGCCCGGCTCTGCGCCGTCGTCCTTGACCGCCCTGGTGGTCACGTCGGCCAGCGACGAACCCGCCTGCGGCTCCGACAGGCACATGGTGCCGGACCAGCGGCCGGTGAGCATGGGGCGGACGAACGTGTCGATCTGTTCCCGAGACCCATGCGCCGCAAGCAGGTTCGCGTTACCGACGGTGAGGAACGGGTACGCGGACGTACCCGTGTTGGCCGCCTGGAACCACGCCGTCGCGGCGCGGGCGACGACAGTGGGAAGCTGCATCCCGCCGAGGCCGGAGTCGAACGATCCGGCGAGGAGCCCCGCCTCCGCGAACGCGTCGAGCGCCTTCTTGACCTCGGGGATCATCTGCACCGTGCCGTCGGGCAGCATGCGCGGCTCGTCCGCGTCCGCGAGCTTGTTGTGCGGCGCGAACAGGCTCATGGCCATGTCCTCGGACAGCTCCAGGACCGCGTCGAACGTCTCACGCGAGTGCTCCGCGTAGCGCTCGCGGCCCGTCAGGTGCTCCACATCGAGCCACTCGTAGAGCAGGAACGCGATGTCCCGGCGCGAGAGCGGCCGGGCCGACGGCGCGCCCGCGCTCATGCCTTCGGTCCGCCCGCCACGTAGAGGACCTGGCCGGAGACGAAGCCGGCACCCTCGCTGGCGAAGAACGAGGCGGCGTGCGCGATATCCGCGGGGACGCCGGTGCGTGCCACCGGGATCTCCTTCGCCATGTGCGCCTTGAAGTCCTCGAACGGCACGCCGATGCGCTCGGCCGTCGCCTGGGTCATCTCCGTCTCGATGAACCCGGGCGCGATGGCGTTGGCGGTGACGCCGAACTTGCCGAGCTCCAGCGCCAGCGTCTTGGTGAAGCCCTGCATGCCGGCCTTGGCCGCCGAGTAGTTGACCTGACCGCGGTTGCCCAGCGCCGAGGTGCTCGACAGGTTGATGATGCGGCCCCAGCCCGCCTCGGTCATGTGCCCCTGCGCCGCGCGGCTCATGAGGAACGCACCGCGCAGATGCACCGCGAGCACCGAGTCCCAGTCGCTCACGCTCATCTTGAACAGCAGGTTGTCGCGGATGATGCCGGCGTTGTTGACCAGGATCGTGGGCGCGCCGAGCTCCGCGGCCACGCGCTCCACGGCGGCGTCGGCGGCGGCCTCGTCGGACACGTCCGCGCCGACGGCCAGTGCCCGGCCGCCCGCGGCCTCGATCCGCTCGACGACGGGGAGACAGGCCGACTCGTCCAGGTCCAGCACGGCGACAGCGTGGCCGTCCGTAGCGAGGCGCTCGGCCACGCCGGCTCCGATCCCGCGGGCCGCTCCGGTGACGATCGCCGTTCTGGTGCCGTTCATGTGTGTCCTCCTGCGGGATGGGCCGCTCCCCACCGGGGCCGAACCCGAATCCGTCCGCTGCGCGGCCGGGCCTGGAAAGTTACTAAGCGCTTGCTTACGCTTATGGTGGCGGAGGCGCGCACACGAGTCAAGGGGCGGCCGCCGCGGCGGGATGCGGCGGCATCGGTCCGGCGCGGAAACTGCGGATCCAGGAGTGGCGATGAGCGAGCGGGGCGGGAGCGAACGCGCGGAGTCCACGCGCACCCGTCTGATGGAGGCGGCGACGGCCGCGTTCGCGGAGAAGGGGTTCGCCGGCACCACCACGCGCGACATCGCGGCCGCCGCAGGGATGAGTCCCGCCGCGCTCTATGTGCACCACAGCTCGAAGGAGGAGCTGCTGTACCTCATCTCGCTCGCCGGACACCGGGACACGCTGCGCACGGTGCGCGACGCCATCGGGTCGTCGGACGATCCCGCCGAGGCGCTGCACACGCTCGTCTACGAATTCGCTCTGCACCACGCACGGGGCCGGCGGTGGGCGCGGATCGTCAATTACGAGCTCGGCGCACTGTCGTCGGAGCATCTCGAACAGATCCGCGGGCTGCGCCGCGAGACCGAGGCGCAGGTGCGCGGGCTCGTGGAGCGCGGCGTGCGGGCCGGCGTGTTCCGCACCGAGGATCCGCGCATGGCGGCCGTCATGCTGTTGTCACTGGGCATCGACATCGCGCGATGGTTCCGGGAGGACCGCCGGTGGGCCCCCGAGGACGTCGCCCGCGGTTACGCCGCCGCCGCACTCCGGATCGTGGGGGCCTGACGGCGGACTTGCCCGTCGCGGGCTCTGCCCGTCGCGGGCTCTGCCAGTCGAGGGCTCTGCCAGTCGAGGGCTC
>CAYVJJ010000122.1:0-7786 GCA_964451655.1 uncultured Mycobacteriaceae bacterium
CTCGGGAACCGCCTGTGCCGGGGCCTGGGAGGCGCCGGCGTGCGCAGCGTCGTGCGCAGCGTCGTGCCGCCCCGTGGCAAGGGCGAAGAAGGTGTCCCCGTCCAGCGGCGAGTGCGCGGGGCGGACGGCGCGCGCCAGGCCGTCGTGCGCAACCGTCGCGAGACGGCGGCACCCCGACGGGTCCAGCGCGGCATCGGTCGCCACGACGCCTATCGTCGTGTTCAGCACCGTACCTTTGGCCGCCAGTCCCGCCAGACGTGCGCGGGTGCCCTCGTCCGGGTCCCGCCGCAGACCCGTGAACTCGCCGCCGAGTTCCGCGGCCGCACCCCACGGCACGCCCCCGGCCGGGTCGACGACACTGCCGACCGGGTTCGCCACGACAAGCGCCCCCACCGTGACGCCGTCGGCGGGGCCGCCCTCGATCACCATGCTCGCCGAGCCGACGCCGCCCTTGAGCCCTCCTGCCCGCGCACCGGCACCTGCGCCCACGCACCCCTGCGCCGCGGCGGAGGCCGTCGGGATCCCGTGGGCGGGCACGCCCTCCGCGGAGATCGGACCGGCCGGCCGGTCCGCTCGGCCGGAGCCGTCCCCCGCGCCCGCGGCGCGGGCGCCGTCCTCCGGTCCCGCCGCCGCGGCCGCCGCATAGCCGAAGGCCGCGTCGGGCCGATTGCGCCAGCCGCCCATCGGCAGGTCGAAGATCACCGCGGCCGGGACGATCGGCACGACCGCGCCGGGGCCGCCCATCGGTATGCCGATGCCCTCGTCCTCGAGCCGGCGCATCACCCCGTCGGCGGCCGCGAGCCCGAAGGCGCTGCCGCCGGTCAGCAGGACAGCGTGCGCGCGCTGCACCGTGTGCGCCGGGTCGAGCAGGTCGGTCTCCCGGGTGCCCGGCCCGCCGCCGCGTACGTCGACCGCGGCGACGGCCCCAGCGTCGGGGGCGCGCACCACGGTGCATCCGGTGGCCCAGCCGCTGCCGCCGGAGGAGCCGTCGTCGGCGCCGGCCGTGGCGCCCGCGTCCAGACGATGCGCGTGCCCGGCGCGGATGCCGGGCACGTCGACGATCGTGTTCGTGACGCCCGGGGCCCCCGCCCCGGGCGCGTGGTCAGTGCTCACCGCTGCCTCCACCGCCCCTCACTGCGATCCGCTGCGTCTCTACTGCATCATGGCCATCACGAGGCTGTCCTGGACCCAGGTGGCCCAGTGGTAAACGTCCATATCCGCGGCGCGCGGATCATCGGAGTCCAGCTCGTCCGGGGTGTCCGAGTCGATCCCCAGCGCCGTGCCCAGCGCCAGCCGGACGTCGTTGAGCGCCGTCACCCAGGAATGCGCCTGTTCGGGGGTGAGGACGATCCGCCCGCCGCTCTCCGGCACCGAGGCCAGCATCTCACGGGCCACACGGCGCTTCTCCGCGATGATGTCGAGCTCGTGCAGGCTCCGCAGCGCGCCGTTGAGGTCCGCCGCCTCGGCCGGGTCGGCGCCGGACTCCTTCTCCGGCCGGTGGAAGTCGGGGAGCAGGCGCGCGAGTATCGGGTCGCTCGGCGGCTCGCTGTCACCCGACCGCATGCCGGTCAGCGCTGCGAGGTCGTCCTGCGGTGTCTGCTCCTCCCGCGCGTCGAGCATCCCCACCACGGAGGACACCAGAGAGCGGAGCACCGCGGCCTCGTGGCCGGTGATCTCCGAGCGGAACCGCACACCCCCCAGCGAATGCTTCCTCGTCCACTCACGCACTTCGGTTCCCCGACTCCCTCCGGATGTGTCCCTGCGCCCGCCGGGCGCACGCGTCACGGTGCGACGACCCCTGCGACCCGGCGCGACCGCACAACCCGGGCCGTCCACCCGCCGGGGCATGTCCGTGCCCGCGGCGCTTGTTTCCTCACCCGGTGTGTATCCCGCAGTGCAGGGGCTCAATCACACCACGGCGTCCGAATCACTCCACGGCGTCCGATTCGATTCACCCCGCGGCGTCTTATTCACCGCGCTGCATCGTCGCCCACAGGCCCGCCGCGTGCAGGCGGCGCACATCGTTCTCCATCTTGTCCCGGCCGCCGCTGCTGACAACCGCCTTACCCTCGTTGTGCACCTTGAGCATCAGCTCGTTCGCCTTCTCCTTGCTGTAGCCGAACAGCTTCTGGAACACGAACGCCACGTAGTGCATCAGGTTCACAGGATCGTCCCACACGATGGTCACCCATGGTTGGTCGATCTCCTCGATCTCGTCGAGTTCCTCGTCCACCTGCGGTTCCGCCACAGGAGCGCTCGGCATCGGTGCAGACATGCCCCCAGGGTACGGCGCGCCTCCCCCGCGGGCCACGGCCTCGCCGAACCCGCGGGACCCGGGACCTGCCGCGACGCCGCGCGTGCCCGTACCGGCGCCCGCCCTGGCGGGCGCGGCCGCGGTGGTCTTAGGTTCAAGGGATGAACAGGTCGCATTCCGGATCCGCCGGCCCCGCCCGCAGCACCGCGCTGCTCACCGACATGTACGAGCTGACGATGCTGC
Organism: uncultured Mycobacteriaceae bacterium; assembly: GCA_964451655.1. Lineage (GTDB taxonomy): Bacteria > Actinomycetota > Actinomycetes > Mycobacteriales > Mycobacteriaceae > Tomitella. Next base: position 2,498 of record CAYVJJ010000122.1, read on the forward strand.
GCGCCGCCCTCGCCGACGGGACCGCGCACCGCCGCTGCGGATTCGAGGTGTTCGCGCGGCGGCTGCCGGACGGCCGGCGCTACGGGATCGTCGGCGGCACCGGCCGGCTGATCGAGGCGCTTGCGGGCTACCGCTTCGGCGAGGCCGAGCTCGCTTCGCTGCGCGGCACCGTCGACGCCACCACCCTCGACTGGCTCGCGGATTTCCGGTTCTCGGGGGACATCGACGGTTATCGCGAGGGCGACCTGTATTTCCCCGGCTCGCCGATCCTGTCGGTGCGCGGCAGCTTCGCCGAGTGCGTGATCCTCGAGACGCTGGTGCTGTCGGTCCTCAACCACGATTCCGCGATCGCCTCCGCCGCGGCGCGCATGGCCCACGCCGCCGGCACGCGCACGCTGATCGAGATGGGATCGCGCCGTACCCACGAGGAGGCCGCGGTGGCCGCCGCGCGCGCCGCCTACGTCGCCGGTTTCGACGCGACCTCCAACCTCGAGGCCGTGCGCCGCCACGGCATCCCCGGCGCCGGCACCAGCGCCCACGCGTTCACCCTGCTGCACACCGGCGACGACGGCCCGGACGAGACCGCGGCCTTCCGCGCGCAGGTCGAGGCCCTCGGCGTGGGGACGACGCTGCTGGTGGACACTTACGACATCACCGAGGGGGTGCGCCGGGCGGTGGAGGTCGCCGGCCCCGGGCTGGGCGCGGTGCGCATCGACTCCGGCGACCTCGGGGAGATGGCGCGGCAGGTGCGCGCCCAGCTCGACGGTCTCGGCTGCCCCGACACGAAGGTCGTCGTGTCCGGCGACCTGGACGAGTACGGCATCGCCGCCCTGCGCGCGGAGCCCGTCGACGCGTACGGGGTGGGCACGTCGCTGGTCACCGGTTCGGGTGCCCCCACCGCGGGGATGGTCTACAAGCTCGTGGAGGTGGACGGCATCCCTGTCGCCAAGCGCAGCACCGACAAGACCTCGCGCGGCGGGGTCAAGAGGGCAGTCCGCACCGTGCGCCACACCGGGACCATCGTCGAGGAGATCGTCTACCCCGCTGCGGACGGATTCACCGACCCGGACGGCATCGACGCGCTCGCCGGGCGCGGCCAGCGCACCGAGCAGCTTCTGCACCCGTTGGTCCGCGGGGGCGAGCCGGTGCCGGGGCAGCCCGGTATCGACGGAGCCCGGGAACTGGTCGCCGCGCGCCTCACCGGCGTGCCGTGGGAGGGGCTGCGCCTGACGCACGGGCTGCCCGCAGTCGACACCCGGTTCCTGCAGTGACCATCGTGACCATCGTGACCTCCGCGGTGTCCGCCTGACGACGGCCTGGACGTGCCGTCGTCAGCCGGTCTGCGACGGCTGGACCCGCGACGCGCGGTGGAGCAGAGTGGACCGCACAAGGCGGTACCGGCGACCCCGATCCGATACCGCAGACCACGACGGAGGAGCGTCCCCGATGCCCGGCACCGCAGCGCCGCGCGCACTGATCATCGTCGACGTGCAGAACGACTTCTGCGAGGGCGGCGCGCTCGCGGTGGCCGGCGGGGCCGCCGCGGCCCGGTCGATCCGCGGGCTGCTCACGGACCACCGCGGCGACTACGCGGCGGTGGTGGCCACCCGCGACCACCACGTCGACCCCGGATCCCACTTCGCCCCGGCCGGCACCGAGCCGGACTTCACCACCACCTGGCCGCCGCACTGCCGGGCGGGCACCCCCGGCGCCGCACTGCACCCGGAGCTGGGCGGGCCGCCGCTCGACGCCACCTTCTACAAGGGCCAGTACGACGACGGCTACTCGGGCTTCGGCGGCACCACCGCCCCCGGCACCGACGACGACGGGACTCCCGATGCCGATCACGCAGGCGGCACGAGCCTCGCCGCGTGGCTGCGGGAGCGCGGTATCGGATCCGTCGACGTGGTCGGCATCGCCACCGACCACTGCGTGCGGGCCACCGCCCTCGACGCGGCCCGGCACGGGTTCGCCGTGCGCGTGCTCCTGGACCACACCGCAGGCGTCGCCCCGGGCACCATCGCCGCCGCGCTCGACCAGCTGACGCAGGCGGGCGTCGCCCTCGAGGGGGCGATGCCGGGCCGATAGGCTCGTGGGATGCCCGAGACCGCCGCGACCGACTCCGGCCCGACCGCGCCAGCGCCGGCTCCGGCGCCCGTCTCCGGCGCCGGCGGCACCACCGAGGCCGCCGGCCCCGGCGTCCGCGAGTTGCTGCGCCTGGCTGTCGAGTCGGTCGGCGGGTCCGAGCGTCCCGGGCAGATACGGATGGCGTCTGCGGTCGAGCACGCTATCGACACCGGCGAGCACCTGGCCGTCCAGGCGGGCACCGGCACCGGAAAGTCGCTCGCCTACCTGGTCCCCGCGGTCGAGCACGCGATGCGCACCGGCGCCACCGTCGTGGTCTCCACCGCGACGATCGCGCTGCAGCGCCAGCTTGTCGAGCGCGACCTGCCCCGGCTGGCCGACGCGCTGGAACCCGCATTGCACCGGCGACCGGAATTCGCCATCCTCAAGGGCCGCGGCAACTACCTGTGCCTGAACAAGCTCACCTCCGGCGCCGCCGACGAGCAGCCGGACGAGGAGCTTTTCGATCCGTATGCCGTGTCCCGGCTCGGACGGGAAGTCACGCGCCTGCGGAAATGGGCGGACGAGACCACCACCGGCGACCGGGACGATCTGGTGCCCGGCGTCACCGACATGGCGTGGCGGCAGGCGAGCGTGAGTGCCCGCGAATGCCTCGGCGCCTCGCGATGCCCGCACGGGACCGACTGCTTCGCCGAGCAGGCGCGCGCCCGGGCGGGCGCCGCGGACATCGTGGTGACCAACCACGCGCTGCTCGCCATCGATGCGATCACCGGCGTGCCGGTGCTGCCGGAGCATGACGTGGTCATCATCGACGAGGCCCACGAGCTGGTGGACCGCGTCACCGGCGTCGCCACCGCGGAACTCACCGCCGCCGCGGTCACCGCTGCCGTCAAACGCTGCGCACGGCTGATCGAGGACCGTGACTCGGACTCGCTGCAGGAGGCCGGGGAGAACCTGGCCGCAGCCCTCTCCGAGTGCCCCGAGGGCGCCTGGCAGCGGGTGCCGGACGCCGCAGGCCCCGCGCTGGCGGTCCTGCGCGACGCTGCGTGGGCGGCGCGCACCGCCATCGGCCCCACCAGGCCCGGCATGGCCGCCACCGACCCGGAGGCCGCCGCCGCGCGCAATGCCGCACTCAACCAGCTCGAGGAGCTCCACGACACGGCCGTACGGGTGCTCTCCGCCTTCGACGAGCCGGACCCGGCCCGGCGACGGGATGTCGTCTGGATGAACGACGAGGAGCGGCGCGGGCGCGTGGTGCGGGTGGCCCCGTTGTCCGTGGCCGGCATGCTGCGTACCCGCCTGTTCGGAGAGACCACGACGGTCCTCACCTCCGCCACGCTGACCGTCGGCGGCTCGTTCGACGGTCTCGCCATCGACTGGGGCCTGCCGCCGGCCACGGAGAACTCCGCCGTGCGTGTGATCGACCCGGACCTGGCCACCGGCAGGGAAGCGCCGGCCGACGGCACCGATCCCGCGCGCCCCACGGGACCCGTCCGCTGGAGTTCGCTGGACGTCGGCTCCCCGTTCGACCACGCCCGGGCGGGCATCCTCTACGTCGCAACCCGTCTGCCCCCGCCGGGCCGCGACGGCCAGTCGCCCGCGCTGCTCGACGAGATCGCCCGGCTGGTGACGGCGGCGGGCGGACGCACCCTGGGGCTGTTCTCCTCGATGCGGGCGGCCCGGTCGGCGGCCGAGGACATGCGCGGGCGGCTCGACACCCCGGTGCTGTGCCAGGGCGAGGACGCCACCGGGCAGCTGGTGCGCAGATTCGCCGACGACCCGGCCTCCTCGCTGTTCGGCACCCTGTCGCTCTGGCAGGGCGTGGACGTGCCGGGGCCGTCGCTGTCGCTGGTGCTCATCGACCGCATCCCGTTCCCACGACCCGACGACCCGCTGCTGAGCGCCCGCCAGCGGGCGGTCGAGTCCCGCGGGGGCAACGGGTTCATGGCGGTCGCCGCCAACCACGCCGCGCTGCTGCTGGCGCAGGGCGTGGGCCGTCTGCTCCGCAGCACCGACGACCGCGGCGTGGTCGCGGTGCTGGACTCGCGGCTGGCCACCGCCCGCTACGGCGGTTATCTGCGCGCGTCGCTGCCGCCGTTCTGGCAGACCGACGACCCCGAGGTGGTGCGCGGCGCGCTCGAGCGGCTCAACGCCGGCTGACCCGGGGGGCGGCGGACTCCAGGGCCCGGCTTCCATCCCCCGTCACGGCAGACCGTGCAGCTCCGCGATCACCGTCAGCGACCCGGGCGCCACCTCGGTGAAGCCCGCGTCGCGCACGCCCACGGCCTTACCCGAGCGCACCGCGCCCTGCAGCTCCCGCCACGTGTCCGGCGGGGCGTCCCGGACGCTGCACGCGAACCCGCGGCGCGCCCAGTTGCGGGCCTGCTCGAAGGTCATCGCGCCCGCCAGCACCATCGCCGCGTGCCCCACCTGGGCCGCGGCCTTGCCCGTGGTCATCCCCAGCGACCCGTCGATCCAGATCACCGGCAGTCCGGCCGCCGGCGGCCCGGCATCGTCCGCCGGAAGGTCCGTGCCGCTGATCTGCAGCTTCTTGACCCGCGGGTCGAGCGCCCCCACCGCGCCCGGGACCAGCGCGCGCGCCTGGGCTCCTCCGCTTTCCGCCGTCACTCCGGGCACGTGCTGGACGTCGTCCCACTGCTTGCCCCGCGCCCTCCGGGTCACCTTCCGGATGCGGGCGCCGACCCACGCATGCATGGCCGGCCCCCACGCGCCGCCGGGCCCGCAGCGTTCGTCCAGGCACAGGGTGATCGCGGCGGTCGCCGCAGCGGCCAGCAGCGCGCTGCGAGCGGGCGGGTCACGCTTTTCGACATGCAGGATCACCTGCATGGCCAGCACGTCGGCAGGATCGTCCGGATCGGGTGCGGAACCGTGTCCGCGGGCGAGCAGTCCGTGCCGCGCCTCGAAGGTGTTGGTCACCACCGCCTGGTGCGACTCGTGCGGCTCCGGGCGCGCCCCGGTGAGCCGCCTCCACAGCCTCGCCATCGGGGAACCGCCGCCGCGTCCCCGCGTGCGCTGTCCGTCCGTATCCCGTCCGTCCATGCCCGCTCCGCTCATCTCAGTCCTCGATCGGCACACGACGGACCAGTCCGTCGACGGCGTCGGCCGCCTCCACCTCGTCGCGCGTGACGCCCAGGATGAACAGCACCGCGTCGAGGAACGGGTAGTTCAGCGATGCGTCGGCCA
>CAYVJJ010000123.1:0-7758 GCA_964451655.1 uncultured Mycobacteriaceae bacterium
ACGGCGGCACCACCGTGGCGCACGGCTGCACCGGCAAGGGCAACGACCAGGTGCGCTTCGAGGTCGGTTTCGGTTCGCTGGCGCCGGACCTCGACGTGATCGCGCCGGTGCGCGACTACGCCTGGACCCGGGAGAAGGCGATCGCCTTCGCCGAGGAGAACGACATCCCGATCAACGTCACCAAGAAGTCCCCGTTCTCGATCGACCAGAACGTGTGGGGCCGTGCGGTGGAGACCGGATTCCTCGAGGACCTGTGGAACGCGCCCACCAAGGACGTCTACAGCTACACCGACGATCCGACGGTCAACTGGCAGGCGCCGGACGAGTTGATCATCTCCTTCGACAAGGGCCGCCCGGTCGCGATCGACGGCCGCCCGGTGTCCGTGCTGGAGGCCATCGAGGAGCTCAACCGGCGCGCCGGCGCCCAGGGCGTGGGCCGACTGGACGTGGTGGAGGACCGCCTGGTCGGCATCAAGAGCCGGGAGATCTACGAGGCCCCCGGGGCCATGGTGCTCATCCGCGCGCACCAGGAACTCGAACATGTCACGCTCGAGCGGGAGCTGGGCCGGTTCAAACGTCAGACCGAGCAGCGCTGGGGTGAGCTGGTGTACGACGGCCTGTGGTTCTCGCCGCTGAAGGCAGCGCTGGACACGTTCGTGGACAAGACGCAGGAGCGCGTGAGCGGGGACATCCGGCTGGTGCTGAACGGCGGCGCGATCACGGTGAACGGGCGCCGCAGCGGTGAATCGCTCTACGACTTCAACCTGGCCACCTACGACGAGGGCGACTCGTTCGACCAGTCCAACGCCAAGGGCTTCGTGCAGATCCACGGACTGTCGAGCAAGGTGGCGGCCAAGCGCGACCTGGGCCTGTAGGCGCATGGCTACGCACGGGACCAACGAGGGCGCGTTGTGGGGCGGCCGCTTCGCCTCCGGGCCCGCGGAGGCGATGGCGGCGTTGAGCAAGTCGACGCAGTTCGACTGGGTCCTTGCGCCGTACGACGTACGCGCGTCGCTGGCGCACGCCGACGTGCTCCACCGGGCGGGGTTGCTCACCGACGAGGACCACGCCGCCATGCTCGACGGGTTGCGGCGTCTCGCCGACGATGTGGCGTCGGGCGCTTTCGTGCCCGCGCCGTCCGACGAGGACGTGCACGGCGCGCTCGAGCGGGGGCTGATCGAACGCGTCGGCGCGGAGGTGGGCGGGCGGCTGCGCGCCGGCCGCTCCCGCAACGACCAGGTGGCGACGCTGTTCCGGATGTGGCTGCGCGACGCGGCTGCGCGGGTGGCCGCGGGCGTGCTGGACGTGGTCGGTGCGCTGGCGGATCAGGCCGAGGTCCACATGGGCGCCCCGATGCCGGGGCGCACCCACCTGCAGCATGCCCAGCCGATCCTGCTCTCGCACCACCTGCTCGCGCATGCGCACCCGCTGCTGCGGGACGTGGACCGGCTGACGGATCTCGACCGGCGGCTGGCCGTGTCGCCGTACGGTTCCGGTGCGCTCGCCGGCTCGTCGCTGGGGCTGGATCCGGACGCGATCGCCGGGGACCTGGGGTTCTCCGCGTCCGCGGAGAACTCGATCGACGGCACAGCGTCCCGGGATTTCGCGGCGGAGGCGGCCTTCGTGCTCGCAATGATCGCGACGGACCTTTCGCGGCTGTCGGAGGAGATCATCACCTGGTCCACCGCTGAGTTCGGCTACGTCACCTTGGCCGACGCGTGGTCCACCGGTTCGTCGATCATGCCGCAGAAGAAGAACCCCGACGTGGCGGAACTGGTGCGCGGCAAGACGGGACGTCTGATCGGGAATCTGACCGGGCTGATGGCCACGCTCAAGGCGCAGCCGCTGGCCTACAACAGGGACCTGCAGGAGGACAAGGAGCCCGTCTTCGACTCGGTCGCGCAGCTCGAGCTGCTCCTGCCCGCAGTCACGGGGCTCGTCGCCACGCTGGAGTTCCATGAGGAACGGATGGCCGCACTCGCGCCTGCGGGGTTCACGCTGGCCACCGACATCGCCGAGTGGCTGGTGCGGCAGGGGGTGCCCTTCCGTGTCGCCCACGAAGCCGCCGGCGGGTGCGTACGGGTGGCGGAGAGGCGCGGCGTGGGTCTCGATGAGCTCACCGACGGCGAGCTCGCCGGCGTCGACCCGAACCTGACGCCGGCGGTCCGGGAGGTTCTCACCGTGCAGGGGTCGATCGCTTCGCGTGACGCCAAGGGCGGCACCGCGGCGGCGCGCGTCACCGAACAGCTCGCGGGGGTGCGTGAGCGGCTGGAGGCCGCGCGCGGCAGACTGTGACGCAGGATACAACGTGCTGCGGCGGTCCGAGGGGCTGCTGCCGGACCAGGGGACAGGTAGGGGCGCACAGGTGATGATCAGCGGCAAACCGGTGGCGCGGACGGTGAACAGGGTGCTCGCGACCGCGCAGAACGGGCTGGAGGTGCTCCGGCTCGGCGGGCTCGAGATGGAGCCGGAGAAGTCGCCGTTCGAGGTGGTCGAGCGTCGCCCGATGTACCGGCTTCGCCGGTACTTCCCGGAGTCGGTGCACACGGTGGACGGGGTATCGGACCGCCCCCCGATCCTGCTGATCCCGCCGATGATGCTGGACGCGGAGGTCTATGACGTCACCCGCGACAAGGGCGGCGCCGGGGTGCTGCACGACCACGGCCTGGACCCGTGGGTCATCGACTTCGGCTCGCCGGACTCGGAGGCGGGCGGACTGGCCCGCAACCTGGCGGACCACGTGGTGGCCGTGAGCCAGGCCGTCGACCAGATCCGGGAGCACACCGGCCGCGACGTGCACCTGTCGGGCTACTCCCAGGGCGGCATGTTCGCCTACCAGGCCGCGGCCTACCGGCAGTCTTCGGGCCTGGCCAGCGTGATCACCTTCGGCAGTCCCGTCGACACGCTCGCCGCACTGCCGTTCGGGCTGCCGGTGGGTCTCGCCACCCGTGGCGCCGATCTCCTCGCCGACCACGTGATCAGCCATCTGTACCTGCCGGCGTGGGGCGCGCGGTGGGGTTTCCAGCTGCTCGACCCGGTCAAAACCGCAAAATCCCGGCTGGATTTCGTGCGGCAACTGCACGACCGGGATGCGCTGCTGCCGAGGGAGGCGCAGCGCCGGTTCCTGGAGAACGACGGCTTCGTCGCGTATTCGGGGCCCGCGATCGCCGAGCTGCTCAAGCAGTTCATCGCGCACAACCGCATGATGACCGGCGGGTTCGTCATCGACGGGCGGCTGGTGAGTCTTGCGGAGATCACCTGCCCCGTGCTGGCTTTCGTCGGTGAGGTCGACGATATCGGCCAGCCGGTCGCGGTGCGCGGCATCGCCAAGGCGTCGCCGCGGGCGGACGTGTACGAGCACAAGCTGCCGTCGGGCCACTTCGGTCTCGTCGTCGGCTCCACGGCGGCGGACCGGACGTGGCCCGGTGTCGCCTCGTGGGTGCTGTGGCAGGAGGCCGGCGGGCCGCGCGGCGACGCGGAACTGAGCGAGCGCATCCTCCCGATGGCCCCGGACGAAGGGGACCCGGACGGCAGCGGCGTCACGGTCGCGTCGCGGCTGACCCACGGCGTCAGCACGATCACGGAGGCCGGCATCGGAGCGACGCGCAGCGTGCTGGGCCTGACGCTGGGCATCACCCGCAGCACGGTCGCGATCGCGGAGGAGGCCGTCCGGACCCTGCCGAGGCTGGCGCGCCTCGGTGAGATGCAGTCGCACACACGGATCTCCTTCGGCCGTCTGCTGGCCGAGCAGGCGCACGCCGCGCCGGACGCGGAGTGCTTCCTGTTCGAAGACCGTGTGCACACCAACAAGGCCGTCGACGAGCGCATCGACAACGTGGTGCGCGGGCTGATCCACATGGGGGTGCGGCAGGGCGCCGAGGTCGGTGTGCTGATGGAGACCCGTCCCAGTGCACTGGTGGCCATCGCCGCGTTGTCCAGGCTGGGCGCGGTGGCCGTGCTGCTGCCGCTGGGGGCGGGTCTCCGGCCGGCATTGGAACTCACGTCGGTCACCACCGTCCTCGCGGACCCGGAGAACCTCGAGGAGGCCGCCGGCGCGGGCCCCCGCGTGCTGGTGCTCGGCGGCGGCGACATCCGCGAACTGGACCTGCGCGGGCACGAGAACGTCGTCGATCTGGAGAAGATCGACCCTGAGGCGGTGCGGCTGCCCAAGTGGTACGACCCGGACCCGGGGTGCGCCCGCGACCTCGCGTTCATCATGTTCGCGGAGTCGGGCGGCAAGGTGGAGGCCCGCCGGATCACCAACAGGCGGTGGGCGCTGTCCGCCTTCGGCACCGCGAGCGCGGCGGCGCTGGGCGCCGGGGACACCGTCTACTGCCTCACCCCGCTCAACCATCCGTCCGGTCTGCTCACCAGCGTGGGCGGCGCCGTCGCGGGTGGAGCGCGCATTGCGCTGACCGGCGAGTTCGACCCGGCCCGGTTCGTCGAGGAGGTTCCCCGCTACGGGGTCACGGTGGTGTCGTACACGTGGACCCAGATGCGCGATCTCGTCGGCGATTCGCGGTATGCGCTCGGGCCGCACCATCCCGTGCGCATGTTCATCGGATCGGGCATGCCGGCCGGTCTGTGGGAGGCGGTGACGGAGACTTTCGCTCCCGCACAGGTGGTGGAGTTCTACGCCTCCACGGAGGGTGGTGCGGTGCTCGCCAACCTGTCGCAGAAGAAGCCCGGGGCCAAGGGGCGTCCGCTGCCCGGCAGTGCGCCGGTGCGGCTCGCCGCGTACGACCTCTACTCCGGGACCTACCTGGAGGACGACGACGGTCTGGTCAGGCAGGCGGGGGAGGGCGAGGTCGGCAGGCTGCTCTCGCAGGTGCTCCCGGACATGGACATCCCGTCGACTGTGCTGCGGGGCGTCTTCGCCTCGGGCGATGCCTGGGTGGAGTCCAACGACCTGTTCTACCTCGACGCCGACGGCGACTACTGGATGCTGGACACCGTCCACGGGGTGGTGCTGGGCGCGGACGGGCCCGTATACCGGATGCCGGTGGTCGACGCGCTCGGCAGGCTGCCGGAGGTGACGGGGGCGGTGGCGTACGCGGTGGACGCGGGCGGTGCGCAGGTGGCCGTCGCCGCCGTGACCACCCGCTCCGATGACGTGCTGCAGGCATCCGACCTGGACGAGGCCTTCTCCGGGGTGCCGGAGTGCAACCGGCCGTCGGTCGTGCACGTGGTGGACGCCATTGCGCGCACCGCCTGGTATCGGCCGATGGGCTCGGGTTTCGCTGCGCTGGGTCTGCCTGCGGTCGGCCCGGGCGTCTTCGGCTACGACGCCGGCACCGGTCGATTCGCGTTGCTCACGGAGACGGCGCGTTCGGCGATGCTCGGCGGATCGTGACGGACGCATCCGGCCGGGACGGGCACATGACCGGCGAGGCCGCCCGGGCGCTCCTCGCCACCGAGCCCTTGCCGGCCGCGCGGCGTCTGCTGGGAGCGCGCCTGTCCGCCAACGGCGTGACTGTGCGGATCGTCGAGGTGGAGGCCTACCACGGTGCCGAGGATCCGGCCTCGCACGCCTACCGCGGCGAGACGCCCCGGAACTCGGTGATGTTCGGTCCCGCGGGACATCTGTACGTCTACCGCAGCTACGGCATCCATACCTGCATGAACGTCAGCACCGGTGTCGAGGGTGTCGGATGGGCGGTGCTGCTGCGGGCGGGTGAGGTGATCGGGGGCCACGACCTGGCGCAGGAGCGGCGTCCCGCGGCGCGCACCCGAGCCCAGCTCGGGCGCGGACCCGGCAATCTCGGCAGCGTTCTGGGCATCGGGCTCGCCGACGGCGGCACCGATCTGCTGGACGCGGGATCGGGGATCAGTCTGACGCTGGCGGCGGACGGCACGGTGGTCGACGACGACGTGCTGGCCGGGCCGCGTGTCGGGGTCAGCGTCAACGCAGATGTTCCGTGGCGGCTCTGGCTGCGTAACGTGCCGGCGGTGTCGGCCTACCGCCGCAGCCCGCGGGCTGATCCCCCTCGCTGAGCCAGGCTCCCGCACCTGGCCGGGCCCCGGCGGGGCGCGTGACGGCGGCGGCGCCCGACCGGTGTCGTCCGCCCACCGCGCATGCGGGAGAATCGCAGCCGTGACTGCGAAGATTCTCGATGAACTCGAATGGCGCGGATTGATCGCGCAGTCGACCGATCTCGACGCGATGCGGACCGCGCTCGACTCCGGACCCGCCACGCTCTACGCGGGTTTCGACCCCACCGGGCCGAGCCTGCACGCCGGGCACCTGGTGCCGCTGCTGGCGCTCAAGCGTTTCCAGCGGGCCGGTCACCGGCCCATCGTGCTCGCCGGCGGGGCCACCGGTCTGATCGGAGACCCCCGCGACGTCGGTGAGCGGACCATGAACTCGGCTGATGTGGTGGCGCAGTGGGCCGAGCGGATCAGGTCCCAGCTCGAGCGCTTCGTCGAGTTCGACGACTCGTCCACCGGCGCCGTGATCGAGAACAACATGGAGTGGACCGGGTCGTTGAGCGCGATCGAACTGCTCCGCGATGTGGGCAAGCATTTCTCGATGAACGTCATGCTGGCGCGGGACACCGTCCGCAAGCGGCTCGCCGGGGACGGGATGTCGTTCACCGAGTTCAGTTACATGCTGCTGCAGGCCAACGATTTCGTGCAGTTACGCCGCAAGCACGGGTGCAGCCTGCAGGTCGGCGGCTCGGACCAGTGGGGGAACATCGTCGCGGGGGTCGACCTCAACAGGAAGCTGGACGGCACCACCGCGCACGGACTGACCGTGCCGCTGGTGACGTCGGCCGACGGCAAGAAGTTCGGCAAGTCCACCGGCGGCGGCAGCCTGTGGCTGGACCCGGACATGACCAGCCCGTACACCTGGTATCAGTACTTCATCAACACGGCAGACGCGGACGTGGTGAGGTACCTGCGCTGGTTCACCTTCCTCGGACGGCCGGAGCTCGAGGAACTCGAGCACGAGACCGCGGAACGTCCCCATGCGCGAGAGGCGCAGCGGCGTCTGGCCCGCGAGATGACGAACCTGGTCCACGGCGAGTCCCAGACCGCGGCGGTGGAGAAGGCAAGCCAGGCGCTGTTCGGCAGGGGGGAGTTGTCCGGACTCGATCCAGCGACGCTGACCGCTGCGCTGCAGGAGGCCCCGGTCGCGGATCTGCGCGACGGTGCGCCGTCCTCGATCGTGGACCTGCTCGTCGCCACCGGGCTGGCCGCCAGCAAGGGGGCCGCCCGCCGGACCGTTCGCGAAGGCGGCGCATCGGTGAACAACCAGCGCATCGGCGACGAGGAGTGGACGCCGACGGCGACGGATTTCCTGCACGGTGAGTGGCTCGTCGTGCGCCGGGGCAAGAAGAACGTCGCCGGCGTCCGCCGGGTGGGCGCGTAGAGCCGACCGTATCCCCGTTATTGTGCCCGGCATCACGCGCGGGCATTGCGGCGGAGGCCGGCGCAGCCGCCGTGCTGCGAGTCGCTGATCAGGGTCTTCGCGGAGACGGATGGCGATGACCAGGCGATTTGGCAAGCCGGGCGGCCTCGCGTAACTTGGTTGCAGTCAGAGCGAGCCGACCGGCACCGCCGGACGCGACCGCGGCTGACTTCGCTGACATCCAGCTCTCGGATCCCCGGTGGCTTTGCGCCGGGCGGGGATACGAGATAGGCTGGAAAAGTTGCACAGATCAGGTCGATCGTCGGCGTGAGACTGTGCTACTGTCACAAATCGCAGGTGCGGCCTACTGGCTGTCGGGAGTGTGTTCCGGTGGTGGTGGTTGTGCG
>CAYVJJ010000124.1:0-3494 GCA_964451655.1 uncultured Mycobacteriaceae bacterium
AACCTGTCTACGGCTCGGTCATCCGATTCGCCAAGGGAGTCTTCGCGTTCGAGGGGCTCCGCTTCACCCGCACCGGGTCGCGCAACATCCCGGCCTCCGGCGGCGCGGTGATCACGATCAACCACACCGGCTACATGGACTTCACCTATGCCGGGTACGCGTCCTACGACGTGGGCCGTTTCATCCGCTTCATGGCCAAAAAAGAGGTGTTCGACCACAAGGTCTCCGGCCCTCTGATGCGCGGCATGAAGCACATCCCGGTGGATCGGGCGAGCGGCGGCGGCTCGTACGCGGAGGCGGTCGAGTACCTGCGGGCCGGTGAGCTGGTGGGCGTGTTCCCGGAGGCCACCATCAGCCGCAGCTTCGAGCTCAAGGAGTTCAAGACGGGCGCGGCGCGGATGGCGCTGGAGGCCGGCGTGCCGATCGTGCCTGTGGTGATCTGGGGTTCGCAGCGGGTGTGGACCAAGGGGCACCCCAAGCACCTGGGGCGCACGGGCTTGCCGATCCTCATCCACACCGGCGAGCCGATCGCTGCGGAGGGCACACCGGAGGAGCTCACCGCGCGGGTGAAGGCGTCGATGGCGGAGATCCTGGACCGCCTGCGCGCCGACTACGAGCGCGCGGAGGGGCCGTATCCGGCGGGCGCGTACTGGGTGCCCGCGTCGCTCGGCGGCGGCGCCCCCACGCTGGCGGAGGCGACGGCGCTCGACGAGGCCGACGCGGCCGCGCGGGCGGCCCGCCGCGAGCGTGCGGCGGCCGGCGGTGACGCCGGAACCGGCCCGGGGGACAATACTGCGGCGGGGAACAGCGCAGCGGTGCACAGCGCAGCGGAAGGGTCCGCCGCCGGTGCACCGTCGGAACCCGCGCGCACACGCACTCTCGGCGAGCGTCTGCGCACTGTGAAGGAGCGCCGTGCACGCGCACGGCGGAAGAGGAAGGGCCCTGAAGTCTGGTGAAACGCCCGCTGCTCATCGCGAGCGACGTCGACGGCACGCTGGTCGACGACGCGATGCGGGTGAGCCCGCGCAACCGCGCCGCCGTGGCGGGGGCCGTGGAGGACGGGGCGCGTTTCGTGCTGTGCACCGGCCGGCCGCCCCGCTGGATCCGGCAGATCGCCGACCAGCTCGCATACGCTCCGCTGGCCGTGTGCGCCAACGGCGCGATGGTCTTCGACAGTGGCACCGGGCAGGTCCTGGCTGCGCACGTCCTCGAGCCGGCCACGCTCGAACAGGTGGCGGAGGCGGTGGCCGACGCGCTCCCGTCCGCGGCGCTGGCGGCCGAGCGGATCGAGCCCGGCTCGCGTTCGGCGATGGATATGGAGTTCGTGACCACCCCGCGCTACGAGCACGCGTGGGAGTATCCGCGCGGCACCGAGGTCCCGGACGCGGAGATCGCGGCCGGGCCCGCGGTGAAACTGCTGGTCCGCGCCCCGGGGATGTCCAGTGCGGCGATGCGGGACGTCCTGGCCCCCGTGATCGGCGGCTACGTGGACCTGACCTTCTCCACCGATGACGGGCTGGTGGAGATCGCGGCGCCCGGGGTCACCAAGGCGATGGGGCTCGCGGATGTCGCTGCGGACGTGGGGGTGTCGGCGGCGGACGTGATCGCGTTCGGGGACATGCCCAACGACGTGTCGATGCTCTCGTGGGCGCACCACGGGGTGGCGATGAAGAACGCGCACCCCGAGCTGCTCACGGTGGCCGACGAGGTGACCGCGTCCAACAACGACAGTGGCGTCGCGCTGGTGCTCGAGCGCTGGTGGGGCTGACGCGACCTGCCTGACGGGCCACCCCGCTGCGAGCTATTTCCGCAGGTAGAACTACACGTATGTTATTAATGTTGCGAGTGATGTTTGTGTGACAGGTGTTGCTGAAGTGTGCTTTCCTCGTGGGTGTTGTCCGCGGAATCGCACCTTCGACGAGGAGTACGCCGATGCACCGATCACCGCTGAACCCCCGGAGCGCAGCGCGCCGGCCCGCAGTGCCGCTGCTGATGACCACACGCGGCCCGGACGCCGCACGCCGGAGGGCGCGCAGCGCGGCGGGGCGCGTGACCGCGCTGGCGTCGGTGCCCACGCTGGCGATCGCGGCCGTCGCGGCCGCGATGCTCGGAGGCGTGACCGGGGGGCAGGGTGGCTCCGCGGGTCCGGCAGCCGGGGCGCATGGCGTCGCCACCGTGCCCGTGGTGGACGCGAACACCGTGTTCACCCTGCACGGTCACGGGCACGGTCACGGGCGGGGCATGGGCCAATGGGGCGCGTACGGCTACGCCGTCGACCAGGGGTGGAGCGCCGAGCAGATCCTCAACCACTACTACGGCGGCACCGAGCTGCAGCAGGTCGATACGGGTCCGATCTCCGTGCGGCTGACCGAGTTCGACGGCAAGGACCTCGCGGTCACCTCCGACGCGCCGATGACCCTCGACGGCCACGAGGTGCCGGCGGGGAAGGCCGTCGTGCTGCACCCGACGGCGGGCGGTGCCGACGTGACGATCACCGACGGGTGCGGCGGGGCGCCGACCGACGGATTCGCGGTGGGCGATCCGCGCGTGACGCCGTCCGGCGGTGTCCTGAGCATCTGCGGGGCCGGCTCCTACCGCGGGGATCTCGGCGTGGCGCTGGACAAGGGCGGCGAGGCCCGCGCTGTCAACTACGTCGGCATGGAGGATTACCTGCGCGGCGTGGTGCCCAAGGAGATCTCCGCCGGCTGGGCGGACAAGGGCGCCGGGGAGGCGCTGCGGGCCCAGGCCGTCGCCGCCCGCTCCTACGCCGCGGCGGAGGGCCGGTACGCCTACGCGGACACGTGCGACACGCAGGCCTGCCAGGTGTACGGCGGCATGTCCGAGGAGGACCCCCGCACCGATGCGGCGGTGGCCGACACCGCAGGCACGGTGGTCACGAAGGGCGGCGCGCCGGTGGCCACCGAGTTCTCCGCGTCGACGGGCGGCTGGACCGCGGGCGGGGACTTCCCGGCGGTCGAGGACGCCGGCGACGTCGCCTCGCCCACGCATGACTGGACCACCACCGTCACCGCGAAGCAGGTGTCGGACGCCTTCGGGGTGGGCCCGCTCAAGGAGATGACGGTGACCGAGCGCAACGGCCTGGGCGCCGACGGCGGTCGGGTGCTGACGTTGCACGTGGTGGGCGAGGACAAGACGGTGGACGTCTCCGGCGACGACGCGCGCACTGGTCTGGGGCTCAAGTCCGACTGGTTCACTATCGAGGGGCAGGGGCCGCTCGGGTCGCTCCCGCCGGAGTCGGCGGGCAGCCTCCCCGGGCTGGCGCCGCCGGCCCCGGCTCCCGGCGGGGACACGCAGGAACCCCCGGCGCCCCCGGCCGCCGTTCCGGAGCCGGACGACGCGCCGGACGACGCCGATGAGGGCTCGGGGCTGACCGCCGACGAGGTCCGTAGCGCCACCGACGCGATCACCGGCGTCATGGAGCAGGATCCGGAGCTGCGCGGCACCGTCGACGCTCTCGGCGGGGCGGCCGCGCG
>CAYVJJ010000124.1:3594-7627 GCA_964451655.1 uncultured Mycobacteriaceae bacterium
CTGCGGCGCCGGACGCTGCGGCGGCAGGTGCCGGGGCGCAGCAGCCCGGGGCGTGAACGAGGGGCGCGACGGCGCCGCCCCGCCCGGTGGGATCGGTCACCGCGGGGCGGCGCGGCGCCATCGGCGGACGTCCCGCACGGGGTCTTCCGTTACCCTGGGCTTCTGTGTCGAGTGATTACAGGACCACACCGAGTGGCAACGGGACTGACCGGCCGGAGGGCGAGTACGACCTGATCGTCGTCGGCTCCGGATTCTTCGGGCTCACCGTGGCGGAGCGCGCCGCATCCGAGCTGGGCAAGCGCGTACTGGTGCTGGACCGCCGCCACCACATCGGCGGCAACGCGTACTCGGAGGCGGAACCGCAGACCGGCATCGAGGTGCACCGCTACGGCGCGCACCTGTTCCACACGTCGAACAAGCGCGTGTGGGATTACGTCAACCGCTTCACCACGTTCACCGGATACCGGCACCGCGTGGTCACCAACCACAACGGGCAGGTCTACCAGTTCCCGATGGGGCTGGGGCTGATCTCCGAGTTCTTCGGGCGCTATTACACGCCCACCGAGGCGCGGGAGCTGATCGCCGAGCAGGCCGCGGAGATCGACACCAAGGACGCGCAGAATCTGGAGGAGAAGGCGATCTCGCTGATCGGCCGCCCCCTCTACGAGGCGTTCATCAAGAACTACACGGCCAAGCAGTGGCAGACCGACCCCAAGGAGCTCCCCGCCGGCATCATCACGCGGCTCCCGGTGCGCTACACGTTCGACAACGGCTACTTCACCGACACCTATGAGGGCCTGCCCACCGACGGCTACACCGCGTGGCTGGAGAACATGGCCGCGCACGAGCTCATCGACGTGCGGTTGAACACCGACTGGTTCGACGTGCGGGAACGACTCCGTGCGGAGTCGCCGCATGCCCCCGTGGTGTACACGGGCCCGCTGGACCGGTACTTCGACCACCGTGAGGGCCGGCTCGGCTGGCGCACCCTCGACTTCGAGGAGGAGGTGCTCACGGACCGCGGTGATTTCCAGGGCACCCCGGTGATGAACTATGCGGACGCCGACGTCGCCTACACGCGCATCCACGAGTTCCGCCATTTCCACCCGGAGCGCGACTACCCGACGGACAAGACGGTGATCATGCGGGAGTACTCGCGCTTCGCCGACGCGGACGACGAGCCGTACTACCCCATCAACACCGCGGACGACCGCACGAAGCTGGGGGCCTACCGTGCGCTGGCCAAGGAGGAGACCGAGCGCAACGCGGTGTTCTTCGGCGGGCGGCTGGGCACCTATCAGTACCTGGACATGCACATGGCCATCGCCAGCGCCATGAACATGTTCGACAACCAGATCGTCGAGGCGCTCGGAGCGGCGCAGGCGGGGGAGCGAGCCTGATGGCCGCGGAGTCGTTGCTGCAGCGGATCCTGCTGCCCCGCGGGGGTGAACCGCTGGACGTGCGCACCCTCTACCTGGAGGAGTCGAGCACCAACGCCCGCCGCGCCCACCCCACCTCGCGCACCTCGGTGCGTCTGGGCGCCGAGTCGGAGGTCTCGTTCGCCACCTACTTCAACGCGTTCCCGGCCAGCTACTGGCGGCGGTGGACGGTGCTGGAGTCGGTGGTGCTGCGGGTGGAGGTCTCCGGCTCGTGCCGTGTGGACGTCTACCGTTCCAAGGCCGACGGCAGCCGGATCCACGTGGAGGGGCGCGTCGCGGGCGAGGGGTCCGCGTTGGGCGAGGGCGCCGTGGTGGACGGCCCGTCCGGCCGGCATGCTGCCGACGAGTCGCACGCTCTGGAGTTCGCCGTCCCGCTCGCGCCGTTCGAGGACGGCGGCTGGATCTGGTTCGACGTCACCACCACCGCCGACGTGGAGGTGCTCTCGGCGGGCTGGTACGCGCCGGTGCCGGCGCCCGGCCGGGCTGCGGTGGCCCTGGGCATCCCCACCTTCAACCGGCCGGCCGACTGCGTCGAGGCGCTGCGCGCCATCGCCTCGGACCCGCTGGTGATGGATGTGGTGGACACGGTGATCGTGCCGGACCAGGGCACCGACAAGGTGCGCGACCGGCCCGACTTCGCCGAGGCCTCGGCCCCGCTGGCGGACCGGCTGCGGATGTACGACCAGCCGAACCTCGGTGGTTCGGGCGGGTACAGCCGCATCATGCTCGAGGCGGTCAAGAACACCGACTGCGAACAGATCCTGTTCATGGACGACGACATCCAGATCGAGCCCGATTCGATTCTGCGCGTGCTCGCGTTCTCGCGCTTCGCGAAGGTGCCCACGCTGGTGGGCGGCCAGATGCTGAACCTGCAGGAGCGCAGCCACCTGCACACCATGGGCGAGGTGGTGCGCCGCGACATCTTCATGTGGGGCGCGGCGCCGCACGTGGAGTATGACCATGACTTCTCGACGCGCCCGCTGCGGGACCGGGAGGAGTCGAAGGACCTGCATCGGCGGATCGATGTCGACTTCAACGGCTGGTGGATGTGCATGATCCCGCGGTCGGTGGCCGAGGAGATCGGGCAGCCGCTGCCGCTGTTCATCAAGTGGGATGACGCCGAGTACGGTCTGCGCGCCCGCAAGGCCGGCTACCCGACGGTGACGATGCCGGGCGCGGCGATCTGGCACATGGCCTGGTCGGACAAGGACGACGCCATCGACTGGCAGGCCTACTTCCATCTCCGCAACCGGCTGGTGGTGGCGGCCCTGCACATGGACGGCGGGCACCGGGGCCTCATGCAGAACTCGCTCAAGGCCACCGTCAAGCACCTGCTGTGTCTGGAGTACTCGACGGTGGCGATCCAGAACCAGGCCATCCGGGATTTCCTGGCGGGCCCGGAGCACATCACCTCGATCCTCGAGTCGGCGCTGCCGATGGTCCGGGGGATGCGCAAGGAGTACCCGGACGCGGTGGTGCTGCCGTCCTCGACGGAGTTGCCGCTGCCGTCGCACGCGGACGTCGGCGCGGTGGGGGAGCCGCCGAACCCGGTGGCCAAGATGGCGCGCCTGGCAAAGGGGCTGCTGCATAACGTGCGCCCCGCGGAGAGATCGGCGCACAGCACACCGCAGCTCAACGTCCCTACGCTGGATGCGCGCTGGTTCCTGCTCTCGCAGGTCGACGGAGTCACGGTCACCACGGCCGACGGCCGGGGCGTGGTCTATCGTCAGCGTGACCGCGAGAAGGCCGCGGACCTGCTGCGCGAGTCGCTGCGCCTGCACCGTGAACTGAACGCGCGGTTCCCGGAGATGAAGGACGTGTACCGGGAGGCGGCGGGTGAGATGTCGAGCAGGGAACGGTGGGCGAGTGTCTTCGAAGGGTGATGATCCGGCCGCCCGCGCGCGTGCAGCGTCGGTGGGGGACGGGGTGAGCCGAGTGTCTTCGAAGGGTGATGATCCGGCCGCCCGCGCGCGTGCAGCGTCGGCGGGGGCCGTGTTCGACGCCGCTGCCCGCGCTGAGATCCCCGTTCTGGCCGCCGTGCAGGACGCGTTGATCGACCGGCCGGGGGTGCTTGCGGCGGCGCGCGGCATGTCGCATTTCGGCGAGCACGCCCTGGGCTGGATGGCGGTCTCGGCGATCGGCGCCGTGGCGGACCGGCGCAGGCGGGGCCGGTGGCTGTCGGCGGGCGTGGGCGCGGCGGGCGCCCACGCTGCTTCTATTGTGGTCAAGCGGGTGGTGCGCCGCCCGCGTCCGCAGGATCCGCTGGTGCGGGTGGGCGTGGAAACGCCGAGTCGGCTGAGCTTCCCGTCGTCGCATGCGACGTCGTCGACCGCGGCGGCGTTGTTGATCGGCCGGGCGAGCGGTATGCCGGTGGCGGCGGCCGTCGTGCCGGCGATGGGCTTGTCGCGCCTGCTGCTGGGCGTGCATTACCCGTCGGATGTCGTCACGGGCACGGCCCTGGGGGCGTTGACCGCGGTGGCGGTGGACCGGTGCCGGGATCGGGTGCCGATGCTGCGGGATTCGCCGGAGCCTAGGGTGTCGGAGTCGGAAGGAAGAGGATGAGCGAAGGCAGCACCGACCATCTGGTGGGGCTC
>CAYVJJ010000125.1:0-6301 GCA_964451655.1 uncultured Mycobacteriaceae bacterium
CGCCGTCGAGGAAGCTGAACGACGAGTGCGCGTGCAGCTCGGCGTAGGGGGTGCGACTTGTCCGCCGGGCCGCGTGCGGCGGCACGTAGGGGCCGCGTTTCCCGGACCAAGCGGGGCTGTCACTGCCGTCGCCGGGGTGTTCCGCCCGACGTGCAGGCCGGCGACCGGGATCCGGATCCCGCCGTGCCGGCCGGCCGGAGAGCACGCGCTCCATCTCCGACCAGTTCGGCGGGCCGCTGCTCCAGCCGCCCGGTCCGCTCCGCCCCATGGACGCCCCCTTCCCGGACTCAGCGTGCCGGGCCCGCTGCAGCGCCACGTGGAACACCCCGTGGGGAAGGCACGGGGTCCGGGACGCCGGGGACGGACACGCATCATTAGAACGTGTATTCGATATAAAGAAAGTAGCGCGCCGCCTCCGTCTGCGTCAAGAACCGGCCTTCGACGCCGCCCCGCTCTATGCTCGCCGGTGACCACACCGGAACGACCGCGCGGAGGAGCAGCCATGGGCGTCGAGGCCGCGATCGTCTTCGCCTACCTGCGCCGCACCCGCAAGCCCGTCTACTCCGACGCCGCGCGCTACACGCAGCACCTGCACGGCCCCAAAGCGGACGCCGGCCCGCCGCGGCGGCTCTACCGGCGCCACCGGGTCGACGAGCGCACCGTGGCGGGGTTCCGGTGCGTCACCGTCGCACCGCGCGCGCACGCGCAGGGCGGCAGCGTCCTCTATCTGCACGGCGGCGCATACGTCAACGAGATCGCCCCGCAGCACTGGTCGTTGATCGGCGCACTGGCCCGCGCCGGCGCGGCGGTGCACGTGCCGCTGTACGGGCTCGCCCCGCAGCACACCTTCACCGAGGCCTACGCGATGCTCGACACGCTGTACACGGACCTCGCCGCCACGGCCGAGGGCCTGACCGTCATGGGGGACTCCGCGGGAGGCGGGCTCGCGCTGGGCTTCGCGCAGACCCTCCGCGACACCGGCCGCCCCCTGCCCCGCTCACTGGCCCTGATCGCCCCGTGGCTCGACATCGCCTGCCGCAGCCCGCGTATACCGGAGATCGAGCCGACCGACCCGTGGCTCGGCCGGGCCGGGGCGGTCATCGCCGGGCGCGCCTGGGCCGGCGGCGCCGATGCCGACGACCCGCGGCTGAGCCCGCTGCTCGGCGACATGCGCGGGCTGCCCCCGATCGACGCCTACTACGGCACCCGGGACATCACCTTCGCGGATGCGCCCGGGCTGGAGCGCGCATGCCGCACGGCGGGCACCCCCCTGGATCTGCAGGTAGCGGAGGGGGCGTGCCACGTGTACCCGCTGGTGCCGGTGCGGGAGGGGCGCCGCGCCCGGCGCAGGATCATCGCGCGCGCGTCGACCGTGCCCGGCTGAACGCGCCCCCGGGACGCCCCGAATCCGCTCCGCCGCATCCGCGCCGTCACATCCGGCCGCGCCGTCTCGTCTTCCTGATAGACGGCCCGCACCGAGGCCGCCGAACGCCCTAGACGAGGAGCACCATCATGGCGCGCATTCCCGCAGTATCCCCCGCCCAGGCCGGCCCTGCCGCCAAGGTCGCCTATCGCATCGCGGCCCGTATGTTCGGCGAGGTCCCCGAACCGCTCGCCGTCACGATGCACCACCCCGGGATCACCCGCACGAGCATGGTCCACGAACTCATGGCCCGGCAGGCGTCCAGGAGGCTGCCCGACAACATCCGCGATATCGCCGTGTACCGCACCGCGTGGACGGTCGGGTGCTCGTGGTGCGTCGACTTCGGCGTCATGACGCAGCGCCTGGCCGGCCTGGACACCGAGCGGCTGGCGCACATCGCCGACTACGAGACTTCCCCGTCGTACTCCGACGACGAGCGGGCCGCCATCGCCTACGCCGACGCGATGACCGGCGACGTGGCGGACGCCGTCACCGACGGGCAGGTCGCCGACCTGGAGCGCCGCTTCGGCCGGGACGGGCTGGTGGAACTGACCTACCAGATCGCGCTGGAGAACCTGCGCGCCCGCATGAACTCGGCGCTGGGCATCCACGAGCAGGGCTTCAGCGCCGACGCGTGCCGCGTGCCGTGGGCCGACGGGGCATGAGCACGCCACAAGACGTGGTCGGCGCGCGGCAGACCTCGACGACCACTACGCGGCCGGCACCGGCCCCTCCCGCAACTCGCCCAACGCAGTGCGCAGCCCACGGCGCCTACCGGTACGAGGATCGGCACCGAACGTGTTCTGCATGCCGCGGCGCACATCGAATCGCAGTTCCGATGCCGTCTCAGGCGCGTCATCGGCGGTGGCGACGAGCATCGCATTCGGCAGTGCAAGCTTGGCGATGGTCCGGAACGTAAGCCAGTACTGACGCCCCAACGACGCCGTCGTGTACGGCAGATCGTACTTGTCGCACAATGCGCGGACGCGGACCGCGATCTCCTCGTAACGGTTGCTGGGCAGGTCCGGAAACAGGTGGTGCTCGATCTGGTGGCTCAGATTGCCGGTCATGAACCGCATAAGGGGTCCGGCATTGAAGTTGGCCGAGCCGAGCATCTGCCTGAGGTACCAGCGCGCCTGGTCCTCGTTCTCGTATTCCGCAGAGGTGAACTTCTCCGCCCCGTCGGGGAAGTGCCCGCAGAAGATGACACCGTAGGTCCAGATGTTGCGGATGATGTTGGCCGTGGCGTTCGCGGTGATGGTCGTCTTCCACTGCGTACCGGTCAGGGCCGGATACACGAAATAATCCTTGACGGCCTGCTTGCTCATTTTACGGCCCATGATCTTCAGATCCTTCGCGACCGATGCGAGCGACTTCTTGCGCTTGCGCACCTTCTCGACCTCGACGTGATGCAGCGCCACACCCCACTCGAAGAACAGCCCGAGAAGGAGGCTGTACACCGGGTTCCCGATGTTCCACCACTCCCACGGCTGATCGCGGGTGACACGCAGAATTCCGTAGCCCACGTCATCGTCCATCCCGATGACGTTCGTGTATTTGTGGTGGACGTAGTTGTGCGAGTGCTTCCACTGCACACTCGGGCAGGTGGTGTCCCATTCCCAGTTCGACGAGTGGATTTCGGGGTCATTCATCCAATCCCACTGGCCGTGCATCACATTGTGGCCGAGCTCCATGTTCTCGATGATCTTCGCCAGCCCGAGCAGAGCGGTGCCGGCGACCCACGCCGGCCTCCTGGCGCCGGCGAACAACACCGCGCGGCCGCTTGCAGCGAGACCGCGTTGCAGCAATATGGCACGCCGGATGTAACGGGCATCCGATTCACCGCGTGATTCCTCGATGTCACGGCGGATGGCGTCGAGTTCAGCGCCGAGCGCCTCGACATCGGCTTCGCTCAGATGCGCATACTCATCGATCCTGGTGATCGCCATGGTCACCTCCTAATAGTCGAGGGTGCACTCGCCGGAGACGGTGCTGATGCATGTCTGGATCCGTTCGCCTTCACGGCGCTCTTCGCCGGAACGCAGGTCTCGCGCATACCCCTTCTCGAGCTGCACCACGCAGGTTTGGCAGATGCCCATCCGGCAGCCGAACGGCATCATGATCCCGCGCTCTTCCGCGGCCTCGAGCAGTGTGGTCGCGCCGTCGATCTCCGCAGTCCTCCCCGACTTCGAGAACGTCACGACACCGCCTTCTCCTCCCGCATCGGTCCGCGCGATCGTGAACCGCTCGGTGTGCAGACGCTCCCGGGCGCCCGCATCGCTCCACACCCGTTCGGCATCGTCCAGAAGCCGTTCAGGACCGCACGCCCAGCATTCGCGTTCAGCCCAGTCAGGGACGCGGTCGGCCAGCCGCTCCAGATCGACCTTGCCCATCGACCTGGTCAGTTGGAGTTCCAGACGGAACCCGTCCCTGTCCAGCGCAAGCTCCTCGAGTTCCCTCAGGAAGATGACGTCGTCCCTCTCAGGAGCCGAATGCAGGTGGACGATGTCCGGAGTCAGCCCACGGACCCCCAACGTGCGCAGCATGCCGATCACCGGGGTGATGCCGCTGCCCGCGGTGAGGAACAGGATCTTTCCGGGCGGCGGCTCAGGTAACGAGAAGTCGCCTTCAGGCGCGGCCAGCCTGATGACGGTCCCCGGCTCGACACCGTCGACGAGGTGCGCGGACAGGAACCCGCTGGGGTTCGCCTTCACAGTCACCGAGATCAGGTCACCATCCGATTCGGCGGCCGAGGTCAGCGAGTATGAGCGCCAGTGCCAGCGACCGTCGACCTGCAGCCCGATGCCGAGATACTGACCGGGCGCATACTGTCGCGGAAATCCCCACCCCGGCTTGATGAGGATGGTCGCGGAATCGACGGTCTCCTTCCGCACGGACACTACGCGGCCCCGCAGCTCGCGCGCCGACCACAGCGGATTGATCAAGTGCAGGTAATCATCGGGCAGAAGCGGGGTCGTCGCCCGAGCGATGAGCCCGCGCAGGATGTTGACCGCAGGGCTCCTGGTCTCGACGTCGGCCGCCGGCCGTTTACTCCATCGCAGCAGCGACACGTCGGACTCCCGTCGTCGACCAGAGGTGGGACTCTGCGCGCAATTCCGGCATGGCGTGGCTGATACCGCCGTATAGCCTGCTCCCGACTCCGTCATCCGAGCGCCCGCACCCCGCGCAGCTTCGCCGGGTTCGCCATGTCGTAGCCGGCCCACACCACGCCGTCGCGGACCGTGCAGGCGATGACACGGGGGGCGATCGCAGGCCGGCCGGTCTCCGGGTCCTCCGGCGCGCCGCGGTGCAGCAGCCCGGCCCGGCCGTTGACGAGCACCGGCTCCATCGCCGTCAGCCGCTCGGCCCCGTACATCCGCGCCAGCCCCAGCAGGAACCGCGCAGTGCGGTCCGGACCGCGGATGACGTTCGGGGCGGTCCGTGCAGCGCCGCCCGCGTCGCCGGTGAAGGTCGCCACCGGGTGGAGAGCCCGCGTGACCGCGTCGACGTCGCCCTCGGCAAGCGCCGCCACCATCCGTTGCACGGCCTCCGCGTGTTCGGCACCGGGCACCGGCGGGGGCGCATCGGCGACCGTCCTGCGGGCGCGTGAGGCCGCCTGCCGGGCCGCGGCCGGGCTGATCCCGAGCGTCGCGGCGACCTCCGCGAAGGGCACGCCGAACCCGTCGTGCAGCACGAACGCCACCCGCTGCTCGGGGGTGAGGGTGTCCAGGACGATGAGCGCGGCCATGCGGTTGTCCTCGTCGCGCACCACCTGCTCCAGCGGATCCTCAGGCCTCCCGCCGGAGAGAGGCGTGACAATCGGCTCCGGAAGCCACTGCCCCGCATACGATTCACGCCGCACCGCTGCCGATCGCAGGTGGTCGACGCAGATCCTCCCCACCACCGTCGTCAGCCACGCGCGCAGGTCGTCGATGTCCGCCGACCCGTGCCGGTCGAGCCGGAGCCATGCCTCCTGCACCGCGTCCTCGGCGTCGGCCACACTGCCGGTGAGCCGGTACGCCGCAGACAGCAGGTGCGCACGGTGCGACTCGAACTCCCTCGCGCGCGTATCGACGCTCATGGCCCGAGCGTAGACGGGACGCAGGGCGGCCGGGAACCGCTCAGGCCGGGGCGATCACCGGTTCCGCAGCGCCGCCACCGCCAGGCCCGACGCGACGTGCCCCAGCTCCCCCAGCGCCAGAATCCACTTGAGCGTGCTGACCGCGGTGACCGCACGGGTGCCCGCGTCACTGACGTGCTCACGGTGATCGATCAGGTACCAGCCTGCCGCGTTCTCGACGTAGTCGCAGCCGGCCGAGACGAACGGCGCCGCCATCAGGAAACGCCGCAGCGGCTTCGGCTGCGGCGTGCGGGCGTCCAGCGCCCGGGCGCCCGCACGCAGCGCCATCGCGTAGATCAGCGGGTGCACCATGTCCAGCGGATAATGGGCGCGGTAGCCGGACATCTCACGCGGCGTCATCGAATCGAGGACGGCGTGGTACCGGGCGGCGGAGGTGGCCGTCTGGATCTTGAGCAGCTTCGGCGCGGCCGGCCCCAGGGTGCGGGCGATATTCGCCTGCGAGACCGCGTATACCGCCGCCCAGACGAGGAACGCCCGGCCGGTGCGTCGGCGTGTATCCGCACCCTCTGCACGGCGTCTCCTGGAGGAACAGCGGCCGGATGCGGCCGGGGAAGACCGTTCAGACGGTGCCCAACGGAATGCCGGGCGGGGAAGCGGTGCGCGTGCGGTACCCATGCACCGACCCTACGACGGATCACGTGCGGTCGGTCGCCGTCGCGGGACGCACCGGGACGGTTGGAGTCCTTGTGCGCCCATCGGAGTCCTTGTACGTCACATCGGAGTCCTTGTACGTCACA
>CAYVJJ010000125.1:6401-7536 GCA_964451655.1 uncultured Mycobacteriaceae bacterium
CATCGGAGTCCTTGTACGTCACATCGGAGTCCTTGTACGTCACAATCGTGGGATGAGTCCTGCATCGCGTGCCGACCGGCGGCAGTCCCGCCGCATCGGAGTCCTCGACCGTTTCGCCGTCCCCGCCCTGACCGGCCTCCTGGGCGGCGCGGGGGTGCTCCACTTCGTGAGTCCACGGTTCTTCGAGCCGCTGATCCCGCCGCAGCTCACCTCCGTCGCTTCCCGCCGGGACTGGGTGTACGCGTCCGGGGCGGGCGAACTGGCCTGCGCCGCGGCCCTCGCCGTGCCGCGCACGCGGAGAGCAGGCGGATATGCGAGCGCGGCGCTGTTCGTCGGCGTGTTCCCCGGCAACATCCAGATGGCCGTCGACTATCGCAGACGAGGACGCCCCGCGTGGCAGCAAGCCATCGCCTACGGCCGCCTGCCGCTGCAGGTGCCGCTGGTGCTGGCAGCGCTGCGGGCGGCCCGGCGCCGACCGGGTCACCCGTAGACCCCTTCCACCGACCAGGCGCCGCCCCGGCAGAGCAGCAGCAGCGCGGGGCTCCCGTCCGCCAGCACCTGCGCCCGCGCCGCCCGCAGCGCCGCCGCCGGATCCCACCAGTGCTCGTCCACCGGCCACGGCCCCGCCCACCCGGTGATGCGGTGCTCGCGCCCCCGCCACCGCAGCACGGCGGGCGCCGCGGTGAACGCGCCGCGCCCCGTCACCCCGACGGGCCCGCCCACCGCATCGAGCAATTCCGCCTCCTCTCCGGGCAGCCCCGCCGCAGCCCCTGCCGATCCGGCACCGAGCGCTCCTGTCCCGTCCCCGAACAGCACCGACGGCGACGGCGACGGCAGCCGGCCGGGCCACGGTGCGGACGGGTCTTCGGCGGGGACGGGCTTGTCCCCCCAGGTCAGCAGCGTCACCCTCTCCCCCGGGCCACGCCCGCCGGAGAGCACCCCGAACTGCACCGCCTCCCCGCCGAGCAATCCCTGCACACGCGAGACCGCGCGCCGGGCACGATCCCTCGCCTCCCCCGCCCCGCCGAACAGCCCGAGCTGCAACTCGCCGGCCGCGACGAGTTCCACCGGCTCCAGCCGCAGCAGGGTGATCGGCCCCGTGGGCCGGGAGGAGTTGCGCCCGCTGAGCCAGCCG
>CAYVJJ010000126.1:0-3930 GCA_964451655.1 uncultured Mycobacteriaceae bacterium
CGGGACCGCTGGCGGACACGGCCGAGCGCGTCGGCGACGTGCTGCTGGTGGCGACCAAGGCGCCCGCGGGCGTGGGCGGCGGCGAACTGCGCACGCTGGCGGGCGACGTCCGCGGACGGCTGGGGGACGCCGCGGCGGTGGTGGTGCTGTTCGGCCGGGACGACGGCAAGGTGCCGTTCGTCGTCGCGACCTCGCCGGCGGCGCGCGATGCCGGACTGAAGGCGGGGGACCTGGTCAAGTCGTTCGCGCCGAAGATCGGCGGCCGCGGAGGGGGCAAGCCCGACCTGGCCCAGGGCGCCGGCACCGACCCCGGCGGCGTCGACGCGGCGGTGGCCGCCCTGCGCACGGAGCTGGCCGATCGCTGAGCGGGCGCCGGCCGGCGGCTGGACCCGCGGCCGGCGGCTGGCCGTCGACGTCGGCTCGGTGCGGATCGGGGTGGCCTCGTGCGACCCGGACGGGATCCTGGCGACCCCGGTCGAGACGGTGCGCCGCGAGAAGAAGACGCACGCCCAGGGGGCGGATATCCGCCGCCTCGCCGCGCTCACGGCGGAGTACGAGGCCGTGGAGGTCATAGTCGGGCTGCCGCGGACGCTGCGCGGGACCGAGGGCAAGGCGACGGCATCGGTCCGCGCTTTCGCGCGTGTCCTGGCGGGGGCGATCGCTCCGGTACCGGTACTGTTCGCCGACGAGAGGTTCAGTACGGTCACGGCGCAGCAGGCGCTGCACCGCAGCGGGGTCGACACCCGGCGCGGACGCTCCGTGATCGACCAGGCGGCGGCCGTCGCCATCCTGCAGGACTGGCTCGAACGGGCCAAGGCCGCCGCGCCGCAGGGTCCGGAAGCGACGCGGTGTCCGGAGGCGACACGGTACGGAGAGGATTCGGAGGACGGCCAGTGACCGACGACGGCGGACCGGAGGGCCGGGGCGGGTCGCACCGGCACCGTGGAGAGTACGTCTGGCCGCGCGAGCGCGTGGCGCCGCAGTATGTGGAGAGCGCTGACGAGAGCCCCGGCGACGCGACGGGGGGCGGCGGAGGCCGCCGGCGCCGCCGCGGCCGGCGCCGCGCCAAGCAGGTCGCCCGTCGCCGCAAGGTCGGGATCGTGGTGTCGCTGCTCGGGCTCGCCGCGCTGGTCGTGGTGGCTTACATCGGCGGCAAGGCGCTGCTGGGCTCGTTCTTCGACAGCGCACCCGACTACTCGGGCGACGGCGAGGGCGGCGTGGTCGTCGAGGTCGCCCAGGGGGACAGCACCACCGCCATCGCGAACAGCCTGCACCAACGAGACGTGGTCAAGAGCGCGCAGGCCTTCCTGGACGCAGCGCGCGGCAACGCGGCCATGAGCACCATCCACCCGGGCTTCTACCAGCTCAAGACGCACATGTCCGGGGAGTCGGCCGTCGAACTGATCACCGCGCCGGAAAGCCGCGTGGGCGCGGTCGTCATCCCGGAGGGGCGTCAACTGGCCGACATCACGACGGTGAAGGGCCGCACGACGCCCGGCATCCTGCGGCTGGTCTCCGAGGCGAGCTGCATGGACGACCACGGCACGCGCGAGTGCATCACCGTCGACGATCTGTCCCGGACGCTCAAAACCAGCGACCCCGCGGACCTGGGCGTGCCGTCGTGGGCGGTCGACCACGTCCGCGCCGTCGACGACCCGCAGCGCCGCTACGAGGGCCTCATCAAGGCGGGCACCTGGAATTTCGATCCCACCGACGACGCCGCCACCGTGCTGCGGACCCTGTTCACCGAGTCCGGCGAGGCGTTCCGCGCCGGCGGGATCCTCGACTCCGGCGGACGGTCCGGGCTCAGCCCCTACGAGACGTTGGTCGCGGCCTCCCTCATCGAACGCGAGGCGCCGCCCAACGATTTCCCGAAGGTCGCCCGGGTGATACTCAACCGCCTGGACAAGGGGCAGAAGCTGCAGTTCGACTCGACGGTCAACTATGCGCTGGACCGTCAGGAGGTGGCCACGACCGACGCGGACCGCGAAAGCCGGACCCCGTGGAACACCTATGCGATGGAGGGGCTGCCGGCCACGCCGATCTCCGCGCCCGGGGACAAGGCGCTGCAGGCCGCGGAGAACCCCGCCCCCGGCGACTGGCTCTACTTCGCGACCATCGACAAGGACGGCACCACGGTGTTCACCGACAACTACGACGAGCACCTGGCCAATATCGAGAAGGCGCAGGCGTCCGGGGTGCTCGACAGTGGCCGGTGACCGCCCCGCCGCCGCACAGCCCGCCGAACATCCCGCCGACGGAGACGCCGGCGCCGTGCGCCGTGCGGCGGTGCTCGGCAAGCCCATCGCGCACTCGCGTTCCCCGCAGCTGCACCTGGCGGCCTACCGGGCCCTGGGCCTGGACCGGTGGACGTACGAGCGGATCGAATGCGACGCCGACGCGCTCCCGGCTGTGGTCGACGCCATGGGCGGCGAGTGGGTGGGCCTGTCCGTGACGATGCCGGGCAAGTTCGCCGCGTTGGCCTACGCCGCCGAGCGGACCGCCCGGGCCGAGCTCGTCGGATCCGCCAACACGCTGGTACGGGTCCCCGGCGGCTGGCGCGCCGACTGCACCGACATCGACGGCGTCACCGGGGCGCTGGACCGACTGGCCGTTCCCGCGGACGAGGCGCTGGGCGCCGGTGCGCCCGCGGTGGTGCTGGGGGCCGGCGGCACGGCCCGGCCCGCCGTGGTGGCCTTGGCCGACAGGGGCGCCCGCGAGGTGGTGATCGCCGTGCGGGAGCCGGCACGCGCCCGGGGTGCGGCCGCGGCGGCGGAACAGGCCGGGCTGGTCCCACGGGTTCTGAAGCTCGGTGCGCCGGAGTTCGCGGAGGCCTGCGCCGCCGCGCCCGTCGTGGTGAGCACACTGCCGGGGGCCGCGGCCGGTGCCCACGTGGAGGCCCTGGCACGGTCCAGGCGGTTGCTCGACGTCGTCTACGACCCGTGGCCGACCGCCGCGGCGCAGGCCGTGCTCGACGCCGGGGGTGCCGTCGCGGGCGGACTCACGATGCTGCTGCACCAGGCGTTCGGTCAGGTGGAGCAATTCACCGGGCGGCCCGCGCCGCGCGAGGCGATGGCGGCCGCGCTCACGTGATCATGACCGTCTGACCGTGCCGAGCTGACCGTGTTCGGCTGACCGCGCCTGGCCGGTTGCGCCGCCCGGGCGGGAGCCCCCCGTCGCGCTCCGGGGACGGCCGTCGGGCCGTGCATTCTTCTGTCCACAGTTTTCTGCATACCGCCGGTCGCGGCGTTCGGCGCGGGCGCCGATCCGGAGTGCCGCCGTGCACAGTGGACGCATGGGGGTGTGCGGAGAACGTGCGAGGGGATGCAGTGGCCGGGTCGCCGCGGCGCCGGCGGTCCGTCACGGCGCCGGAGACGGGGTGGACGGGCCGGGCGGTGTGCGCGTTGCAGCGGTATGCGTTGCGGCGGTGTGCGCGGCGGGCGGTGCGGCGACGTGGCGTGCGGCGGAGTCGCACGGGGCCTGGGCGGCAGCCGGCTGCGCGGTCCTGACGGCGTGGTGCGCGGTGCTGAGCCTGGTCGATGTGCGGTCGCTGCGGCTGCCGAACGTGCTGACCGTGCCGGGGGTGTGCGTGATCGTCGCGGTGTCGGCCGTCACGGGGCATGGCGGCGCGGCGCTGGCGGGCGCCGGGATGCTGACGGTCTTCTACCTCGGCGCCCATGTGCTGCAGCCGGAAGCGATGGGGGCGGGCGACGTGAAGCTCGCGTCGGGGCTCGGGGCGGCCACGGCCCTCGGTGGGGGAGCGGTATGGGTGGAGGCCGCCCTCGGGGCGCTCGTACTCACTGCCGTGTGCGGCGCGGCGGCCCGGACGGTGCGCGTGCGGGACGGGCCCGGGCGGCGCGTGTGGCCGCACGGCCCGTCGATGTGCCTCGCGTCCCTGGCTGCGCTTGCGCTTGCGCCATCGTCCTTGGT
>CAYVJJ010000126.1:4030-7475 GCA_964451655.1 uncultured Mycobacteriaceae bacterium
GGGCCGTAGTCGCCGCCGCCGGTCGGGGGTTTGCACCGCCGGAGCGGGCGGATGTCGGGGAACCGCCGCGCACATGGCAGGATTGGGCTGTGCTGCGATGGACGACTGCCGGAGAATCCCACGGGCCCGCCCTTGTCGCCGTGCTTGAGGGCATGGTCGCCGGGGTGGAGGTGACCACTGCCGACATCGCGGGCGAGCTCGCCCGCCGGCGCCTCGGCTACGGCCGCGGCGCGCGGATGAAGTTCGAGGCGGACCAGGTGACGATCCTGGGCGGCGTGCGCCACGGGTCCACGCTGGGCGGCCCGGTCGCCGTCCAGATCGGCAACACCGAATGGCCCAAGTGGGAGCAGGTCATGGCGGCCGATCCGGTCGATCCCGCCGACCTCACCGACCAGGCCCGCAACGCCCCGCTGACCCGCCCGCGCCCGGGGCACGCCGACTATTCCGGGATGCTCAAGTACGGCTTCGACGACGCCCGGCCGGTACTGGAGCGCGCCAGCGCCCGGGAGACCGCGGCGCGCGTGGCCGTGGGCACGGTGGCCCGGTCGTTTCTGCGTCAGGCCCTGGGCGTCGAGGTCATATCCCACGTCACCGAGATCGGCGGCGCCGGTGCCGAGCGCCCGGGCGTGCCCGCCTACGACGACCGCGACCGGATCGACGCCAGCCCGGTGCGCGCCCTCGATCAGGAGGGCGAGGAGGCGATGGTCGCCGAGATCGACGCGGCCAAGAAGCAGGGCGACACCCTCGGCGGTGTCGTCGAGGTGGTCGTGAGCGGCCTGCCCGTGGGCATCGGCTCGTTCACCTCGGGCGCCGAGCGCCTCGATTCGCGTCTGGCCGGTGCGCTCATGGGGATCCAGGCCATCAAGGGCGTCGAGATCGGCGACGGTTTCGAGACGGCCCGCCGCCGGGGCAGCCTCGCCCACGACGAGATGCTGCCGGGCTCCGACGGCGTGGCGCGCTCGACCAACAGGGCCGGCGGACTCGAGGGCGGTATGACCAACGGCGAGCCGCTGCGTGTGCGGGCGGCGATGAAGCCCATCTCCACGGTGCCGCGCGCCCTGAGAACGGTCGACATGGCCTCCGGGGAGGAGGCGGTGGCCATCCACCAGCGCTCGGACGTGTGCGCGGTGCCCGCTGCGGGCGTCGTCGCCGAGTCCATGGTGGCCCTGGTGGTGGCGCAGGCCGTACTGGAGAAATTCGGCGGGGACTCACTGGCCGAGACCCGCCGCAACGTGGACGGCTACCTGGAGGCGGTCCGGGATCGGCTCGCGCGCTGATGGCGCCCCGGGCAGTGATGGTGGGCGCGCCGGGCGCCGGCAAGTCCACGATCGGCCGCCGGCTGGCCACCGCGCTGGGCGTGGACATCGTCGACACCGATGCCGAGATCGAACGTCGTGAGGGCCGCCTGATCCGCGAGATCTTCGTCGACGACGGCGAGGCGTCCTTCCGTGCCATCGAGGAGGACGTCGTGCGCGATGCCCTGGCGCGCGCGGAGGGGGTGGTGTCCCTGGGCGGAGGCGCGGTGCTCTCCGAACGCACCCGTGCGCTGCTGCAGGGGCACACCGTCGTGTTCCTCGACATCACCGCGCACGAGGGTCTCCTGCGCACCGGTATCGCCGGGCGTCGCCGCGGCCGCTCCGGCAAGGACGACGACGTGCGCCCGCTGCTGAGCGGCACGGACCCGGAGGGGCGGTACCGTGCCCTGATCGCAGAACGCCGTCCGCTCTACGAGCAGGTGGCCACCCTGGTGGTCCACACCGACCGGCGCAGCCCCGGCAAGGTGGTGCGCGAGATCGCGGACCTGTTGGAGCAGGCGGCGCCGCAGCGGGCGGAGACCACGATCCGGAGCGAACACCAGAACAGCCCAGGAGGTCCCAGGTGAGCGAGAACACGCCGTCCGAGCCGGTCCGCGTAGAGGTCGGCGGCGAGCACCCGTACCCGGTGGTCATCGGCCGCGGGCTGCTGGACGACATCGTCGACGAGCTGCGGGGGACCCGGACCGTCGCCATCTTCCATCAACCGACGCTCACCGAGACCGCCGAGGTGGTCCGGGAACGGCTGGCGGCGGCCGACATCGACGCCCACCGCGTGGAGATCCCCGACGCGGAGGAGGGCAAGGAACTGCCCGTCGCCGGATTCTGCTGGGAGGTGCTGGGACGCATCGGCCTGGGCCGCCGCGACGCGGTGGTGAGCCTCGGCGGGGGAGCGGCCACGGACCTCGCCGGCTTCGTCGCCGCCACCTGGATGCGTGGAGTCCGGGTGGTGCACATCCCCACCACGCTGCTGGCCATGGTGGACGCTGCGGTCGGCGGAAAGACCGGCATCAACACCGACGCCGGCAAAAATCTCGTCGGCGCCTTCCACGAGCCCTCCGCCGTGTTCGTCGACCTGGCCACCCTCGAGACGGTCCCGCGCAACGAGCTGATCTCCGGGATGGCGGAGGTGGTCAAGGCCGGGTTCATCGCCGACCCGGCGATCCTCGAGCTGGTCGAGGCGGACGCCGATGCCGCGCTGGATCCCTCAGGCACCGTGCTGCCAGAGCTGGTGCGCCGCGCCGTCCAGGTCAAGGCGGACGTGGTGTCCCGGGACCTGCGCGAGTCGAGCTTGCGCGAGATCCTCAACTACGGGCACACGCTGGGCCACGCGATCGAGCGGCTCGAGCACTACAAGTGGCGGCACGGTGCCGCGGTGTCCGTCGGCATGATGTTCGCCGCCGAGCTGGGCCGCCTGGCCGGACGCCTCGACGACGCCACCGCCGACCGGCACCGCACCATCCTCTCCGCACTGGGGCTTCCCACCACCTACGATCCGGACGCGCTCCAGCCGCTGCTCGAACGCATGCAGACGGACAAGAAGAACCGTGCGGGCATGCTGCGGTTCGTGGTGCTCGACGGACTGGCCAAGCCCGGGCGGCTCGAAGGACCCGATCCCACACTGCTGGCGGGCGCCTACTCCGAAGTGGCACGCAACAACGCCCCGGGCAGCCGCGGGGTGTTCCTGTGACGGGGCAGGGGATGCGGATCCAGGTCATCAACGGTCCGAACCTGGGGCGGTTGGGCACCAGGCAGCCGGAGGTGTACGGCGGCACCACCCACGCCGATCTGGCCCGGCGCTGCGAGGCACTCGGCCGCGAGCTCGGCGTCGAAGTCGTGGTGCGCCAGTCCGACCACGAGGGCGAGCTGCTCGGTTGGATCCACGACGCCGCCGACGCGGGCGATCCGGTGGTGCTCAACGCGGGCGGGCTCACCCACACCTCGGTGGTGCTCAGGGATGCGTGCGCCGAGCTCGGCCGGTTCATCGAGGTGCACATCTCCAACGTCCACGCGCGTGAGGAGTTCCGGCACCAGTCGTACCTGAGCCCCATCGCGAGCGGCGTCATCGTGGGCCTGGGGCTGGAGGGCTACAACGCCGCGATCCGGTACCTCGCCGGCTGACCTGGCCTGCG
>CAYVJJ010000127.1:0-7458 GCA_964451655.1 uncultured Mycobacteriaceae bacterium
CGTCGTAGGAGATCGACCACTTGTCGTCGTAGGTCTCCGCCTCCCAGTCGTGGTACAGCACCTGGGCCAGCTTGGTGTCCCGGTAGGCCGCTTCGACCTGATCCGCCGTCGCGTGCGGGTTCGGGGCCGGATCGCCGGGAGCCGGGTCGTGTCCTGCTGCGGCGGCCGCGGCCGTGTTCGCCGTGTCCGTGTTCGCGGTCATGTCCTCACCTTCCCCGGCGGCGTCAGCGGCCGGTGAACTTCGCCTTGCCGGGGCCGTTCTCCACGAACGACTTCATGCCGATCTGCTGGTCCTCTGTGGTGAACAGGGCGGCGAACAGCCGCGCCTCCACCTTGAGCCCGGTCTCCAGGTCGGTCTCGAGTCCCTCGTCGATCGACGCCTTGGCCGCCGCGAGCGCGCGCCCGGCCGCACCGACGAACTGCGATGCCCACCGCCGGGCCGCCTCGTAGACGTCGTCCGGGGCCACGACCTCGTCCACCAGCCCCATGGCCAGGGCGTCCTCGGCCCGCACCTGCTTGCCGGTGAAGACCATGTCCTTGGCCTCGGCCGGCCCCACCAGCCGTGCGAGGCGCTGAGTGCCGCCGCCCCCCGGGATGATGCCCAGAAGGATCTCCGGGACCCCCAGCTTGGCGTTGTCGCCCGCGATGCGGCGGTCGGCGCTCAGCGCCACCTCGAGGCCCCCGCCCAGCGCGTACCCGGTGACGGCCGCGACGGTCGGCTTGCCGATCTCGGAGACCACGCCGATCGAGCGCTGAAGGTCCAGAGCCACGCGGCTGATGTCGGCGGCGGTGAGCCCCTCCATCTCCTTGATGTCGGCGCCGGCGGCGAAGATCTTCTCCCCGCCGTAGACGATGACGGCGGCGACGTCGTCGCGCTCGTCCGCCTCCCGCGCGGCCGCGACCAGCTCGCGCTGCACCTGCCGGTTGAGGGCGTTCATCGGGGGGCGGTCCAGCCGGATGGTGCCGATGCCGCCATCGACCTCCAGCGTTACGAATTCAGGCATGCAGGCAGATTACTAGGGACCGCGGTCACGGTCACCGCGGCATCAGGTCCAGGTACCGCTCGCCGCCGTCGAAGTCGATGCGCCAGCCTTCTCCCTCGCGCACGAGATCCGGCTGGATCGCTGTGATCCTGGGCTCGGAGGCCATGACCGAAGCGACCGAATCGTGCTGCGCCAGTGCGTCGAGCTGGGCCCACGTCGGCGGGAGCAGCATGGACCTGCCCGCGCGCCAATGGTCGATCGCGTCCGCCGGCCTGCTCCAGAGCACCTCCGCCGCTTCGGAGGTGCGGCCGTCCGCCTGCTGTCCCTCCGGGAGGGCGGCGACGAAGAAGTAGGTGTCGTACCGGCGCTTCTCCCCGACCGGCGTGATCCAGTGGGACCACGGACGCAGCAGCTCGGTGTCGAAGGTCAGACCCTCGCGGGTGAGGAACTGCGCGAACCCGCACCGGTGCCCCTCGAGTTCCGCGCGCGCGTCCGCGTACGGCGCCGTGTCCGCTACCGCCTCCCCCGGCTGTTCGCCTGCCAGCAGTACTCCGCACTCCTCGAACGTCTCGCGCGCCGCGGCGCACACCAGCCGCCGTGCACGCGCCTCGTCCACCCCCATGCGCTCCGCCCACCAGGACGCGTCGGGTCCGGCCCACGACGTGGACCTGTCCGAGTCCGACCGGTCCACGCCGCCGCCCGGGAAGACCGTCATACCGCCGGCGAACGCCATCCCGGCGGCCCGGCGGACGAGGAACACCTCGATCCCCGCGGCACCGTCGCGCAGCAGCATCACCGTGGACGCGTCTTTGGGGCGGGCGACGGGAGCGTCCTCGTCGACGTCGAGTGCGATGCGCATGTGCGAACCTCCTGGAGAACCTCGGTGGCCGGTCAGGCCCGGTGGCGGCCGGCCAGGTGACTGCGCCGCGCGAAGTAGCGCCCCTCGACCTGCTCGAGCGCGATGGACTGGCGGAACGCCGTCGACAGGTTCTCGGCGGTGATCACATCGTCTATGAGCCCCTGCGCCACCACTCCGCCCTCACTGAGCAGCAGCGCGTGGCTGAACCCCGGGGGGATCTCCTCGACATGGTGGGTGACCAGGACGGTGGCGGGCGCGTCCGGGTCGGCCGCCAGCACCGCCAGCCGCGACACGAGGTCTTCCCGGCCCCCCAGATCCAGCCCGGCCGCGGGCTCGTCGAGCAGCAGCAACTCCGGGTCGGTCATCAATGCCCGGGCGATGAGCACGCGCTTGCGCTCGCCCTCGGACAGGGTGCCGTAGGCACGATCCGTCAGGTGCTCCGCGCCGAGACTCTCGAGCAGCTCCTGCGCGCGATCGGTGTCCATCGCGTCGTAGGCCTCCCGCCACCGTCCCAGCACCGCATAGCCGGCGGAGATCACCAGGTCCAGCACCGTCTCCTCGGCGGGGATGCGGGATGCCAGGGCCGACGACGACAGGCCGATGCGCGGGCGCAGCTCGGACACGTCGACCCTGCCCATCACCTCACCCAGGATGTGCGCGGTCCCCGACGACGGGAACTCCTGCGCGCCGGCGAGCCGCAGCAGGGAGGTTTTGCCGGCGCCGTTGGGGCCCAGCACCACCCAGCGCTCGTCCAGCTCCACCTGCCAGCTCAGCGGGCCGACGAGCGTGGCGCCGCCCCTGCGCAGGTGGACGTCCTGCAGGTCGATGAGAAGATCAGGATCTGGTTCACGCACACCCCCATCTTGGACCAGTGAGCAAACGGAAGCGCGGACGGCGTCCACTTGCGCGTCGGCTTCCCCCGCACGCCCCGGAAGCGCAGCCCCATGACCCGCGAATACCGATGAGCCGCCGGCCCGCCGAGAAACCGCCCCCGGACCCGCTCGTCCGGCTCCTCGATGGCGCACATCCGGACCCGCATTCGGTGCTCGGGGCGTTCCCCCACCCCGGCGGCGCCCTGGTGCGCGTGCTCAAACCCGGGGCCACCGCCGTGGCGGTGCGCACGGCCGACGCGGTGCACGCGCTGCACCCTGCGGGCCGCGGCCACGGCCCGGCAGCCGTGTTCTCCGCCGTCGTGCCCATCGCCCCCGGCGAGGATTACAGGCTCGTCGTCACCTATCCGCCCGGTCGCACCCATGTGATGCCCGACGGCTACCGCATGCCCCCGACGATCGGCAGGGACGATCTGCGCCGACTCGCCGCGGGCACCCACCTGCGCCTGTGGGAGGCGCTGGGGGCACGCCCCATGATGATGGGTACGCCCACCGGCGCCGTGTCCGGAACCGGGTTCGCGGTGTGGGCTCCGCACGCCGCCGGGGTCGCCGTGATCGGCGGATTCGACGGTTGGACCGGTATCGGCGCCCCGATGCGCCGGCTGCCCGGCAGCGGGGTGTGGGAGGTGTTCGTGCCCGGCGCCGGCCCCGGCGACCTGTACAAGTTCCGGATCCGGGAGGCCGACGGAACCTTCACCGACCGTGCGGATCCGGTGGCGCAGTGGGCGGAGGTCCCACCGGACACGGCGTCCCGTATCGCTGCGGACCGGCACCGCTGGCGCGACTCCGCCTGGCTGACCCGCAGGGCCGCGCAGGACCCGCGCCGGCGGCCCCTGTCGGTCTACGAAGTCCACCTGGGTTCCTGGCGGCCGGGCCTGGACTATGCGGGCCTGGCCGCCGAACTGGTGCCGTACGTCGCGGGACTGGGTTTCACCCACGTCGAACTGCTCCCCGTCACGGAACATCCCTACGGCGGATCCTGGGGATACCAGGTGACGTCGTATTTCGCGCCCACCGCGCGCTTCGGCGACCCGGACGGCCTGCGTGCGCTCGTCGACGCCTTCCACGCGGCCGGGATCGGCGTGATCGCCGACTGGGTGCCCGCGCATTTCCCCCGCGACGGATGGGCGCTGGCCCGGTTCGACGGTGCGCCGCTGTACGAGCCCGACGACCCGCTGCGCGCCGACCACCCGGACTGGGGCACGCTCACCTTCGATCTGTCCCGCCCCGAGGTCCGGGCCTTCCTGCTCTCGTCCGCGCTGTACTGGATCGAGCGGTTCCACCTGGACGGGCTGCGCGTCGACGCCGTCGCCTCGATGGTCTTCCGCGACTACTCGCGCGCCCCCGGACGCTGGACCGCCAATGCGCGCGGAGGCCGCGAAGACCTGGCCGCCGTCGGTTTCCTGCGCACCCTCACCGCGACCGTCGCCCGCCTGCATCCCGGCGTCGCACTGATCGCGGAGGATTCCTCGCTCCTGCCCGGCACCACCGCGGACCCCGCGCAGGGAGGACTGGGATTCACCTTCCGATGGAACCTGGGCTGGACGCACGACACCCTCGCGGCGTTCGCCCGCTCCGGTGCCGATGCCGCACGCAGCACGGACGCACCGCAGCATCGGGTTCTGGACCGTACGTTGGACTACGCATGCGCCGAGGCGTTCCTGCTGCCGATCAGCCACGACGAAGTGGTGCACGGCAAGGGCACCCCATGGCAGCGCATGTCCGGCGCCCCGGACCAGCGCGCCGCCGATGTCCGCGCGCTGCTGGCGATGATGTGGGCGCACCCCGGCAAGAAGCTGCTGTTCATGGGGCAGGACTACGGGCAGGAATCCGAGTGGTCCGACCTGTTCGGTCCGGACTGGGGCCAGTTGGCCGACCCACTGCACCAGGGGGTACACCGGCTCGTCGCCCGCCTCAACACGCTCTACCGGCGGCTGCCGGTGCTCTGGTGCGACGATGATCCGGGCGGCCTGGTCCGCGTGCCCGCGGGCGCGAGCGCCACGCGCAGCGCCACGGAGCGCCCCGACACCACGGGCAGGCGCGCCGTGCATGCGTTCGCCCGCTGCTCCCGCAGTCCGGCCGACGATGCCGTCGTGGTGTGCGTGACGAACCTGGCGTACACCGCGGTCGACGCCGTCGTGCGTCCGCCGTGGACCGGGCATTGGCGCATCGCCGTCGATACCGGCGGGGATGCGGCGCTCCGGGGCGCCGCCGCAGACGACGGCGCCGGCGGCACACATGTCGTCGTCGCCCTTCCCGCCCGCAGTACGGTGTGGCTTGTCCGTACCCCGCCGTACCCCGGAGGAGCCCGATGAGGATCCGGCCGCCGTTGCCTCCGTCGGAGCGTGCGGCCGCGCCGGCGATCGTCCTCCTCGCCGCACTGACACTCACCGCATGCACCGTCGGCACGCAGGGCCGGGCGGCTCCCCAGCCGGTGTCGCCCGACTCGATCGCGGGTGTGCCCGTCACCGACGGCCCCAGCGGGCCGCGCCCCGACGCACCCGCGCCGCGCCTGAGCGTGGACGGCGGCACCGGGGGCCGCATCGACACCATCGCGTCCGGCGCGCTGGAGGATCTCGGCCGGTTCTGGTCGTCCGCGTTCCCGGACGCCTTCCACCGGCCGTTCACCCCCGTCTCCCGGTTCGTCTCATGGGATTCGTCGGCACCGCAGACGCCCGGCCCGCAATTCTGCGGCGGC
The DNA here is from genome assembly GCA_964451655.1 of uncultured Mycobacteriaceae bacterium. GTDB lineage: Bacteria > Actinomycetota > Actinomycetes > Mycobacteriales > Mycobacteriaceae > Tomitella. The sequence goes on from CAYVJJ010000127.1 coordinate 5,431, forward strand.
TCCGGCGCCGGGGTCGCCAACGCCGGATTCTGCCGCTCGCACAACGAGATCGGATGGGACCGGGGCCCCCTGCTGACCGGTCTGGTCGACGAGTACGGAGAGCTCGCTCCCGTCGTGGTCCTGGCCCACGAGTACGGCCACGTGGTCCAATACCAGACCGGGGTCCGCACGACGCAGGCGCCGACGATCGTCCTCGAACAGCAGGCCGACTGCTACGCCGGGGTCTTCCTCCATCACGTGGCGCAGGGCGGGTCTGAGCACTTCACCATGAACACCACCGACGGGCTGGAATCCGCGCTGTCCGTGCTCGTCGCAATCCGGGATTCGCCGGACCCCGCGGAGTTCGGCGGCGCAGAACACGGCTCGGCCTTCGAGCGCATCACCGCGTTCCAGGAGGGGTTCACCGGTGATCCGGCCGCATGTGCACGCATCGACGCCGCGGACGTGGACGCCCGCCGCGGCCCGATGCCCGTCGACGCGCTCGGCGGGGGCGGCGGGGCGCCGCGGCCGGTCGACGACGCGGTACTCGCCGAGGTCGCACGCTCGTTCGCCGGAATGCTGCGGGCCGGGGGCACGGATCCGGGCGCCGGTACGGACTTCGATCCCGCCGCCCCGGACACCGCGGACCCGACGGGCGGGTGCGCCGGCTCCACGTCGCCCGCGACGTTCTGCCCCGGCACCGGCAAGGTCGCGGCGGACCTGCGGGGCCTGGACCGCAGCGCGGACGGCGGAACGCACGGCCTCGCGGGAGATTTCACCGCCTACAGCATCGTCGCGTCCCGCTACGCGCTCGCCGCTGCGCAGGCACGTGGAGCGTCGCTCACGGGTGAACAGGCAGCCTTGCGCACCGCCTGCATGACCGGGGCGTGGGCCGCACACCTGGCGGACGGACCGGCCGCGGGCGCGGGCGACGAGCTGACACTGCGGCCCGGGGATCTCGACGAGGCCGTGGCGGATCTGCTGGACGGCGGGCTCATCGCCGCCGATGTCCGCGGCACCACCGTCCCGAGCGCGTTCGCACGGTTGGACGCGTACCGGGCCGGGTTCACCGGCGGCGTCGGCGCCTGCAGCCGGTATCCGTAGCCGACCGGACCAGCGCCGTCCGCGTCTCGTCCCCGGCGCGTCAGTACAGCGCGTTGGCCAGGTTGCGACGTGCGCGGATCACGTGCTCGTCGCCGGGATCGAACAGCTCCAGAAGCTCGAGAAGGCGTGTGCGCGCCGTCTTCTTCGCGTCCGGGTCCCCGGTGCGCACGAGGGCGATGAGCCGGTCGAAGGCGGCGTCCGGTTGCTGCGCCAGCAATTGGGCGTCGGCGGCGCGCAACTGCGACTCGACATCGGAGGGTGCGGCGTCGGCCTCCGCCACGGCGTCGTCCGGGACCTCCTGCGCCCGCACGAGGAACCGCAGCTGACGGACCGCCGCGGCGGCCTCGGTGTTGCCGGGTTCCTCGGCGAGGATCCGCTCGTAGGCGTCGATGCTGCCCGCGAGGTCACCGGCATCCATCAGCTCCTCCGCGGCGACCAGCCGCGGATCGCGCTGCGGCTCCTCTGCCTCCGCGTCCGGGCCGGGCGCGCCGGACAACTGCCCCTCCGTGGCGTTGAGGACCGCGGTGATCCACTGGTCGAGCTCGGCCTCGGAGATCATCCCGGCGAAGGCGTCGACAGGCCGGCCGGCGGCGACGGCGAGGACCGTGGGGACCGACTGCACACCGAAGGCCTGGGCGATGCGGGGCGCCGTGCGGATGTCCACTGTGGCGAGCACCCAGCGTCCCCCGGCGGCGACCGCCGCCTTCTCCAACGCCGCGTCGAGCTGGACGGACTGGGGGTACTCGGCGGCGCCGATCGAGACGACGACCGGCACCTGCATGGAACGCTGCAGGACCTCCGCTTCGAACTCCGCCTCACCGACGGCGACCACGGGGCGGAGGCCGCCGGGGTCAGCGGGCGCCTGGGCGTCGGGCCGGCGTGGGGGCTGAGCGAGGCCCGACAGATCCACCGCACCGGACATCGCCGCGGACATCGAGGCGGACG
>CAYVJJ010000128.1:0-4324 GCA_964451655.1 uncultured Mycobacteriaceae bacterium
CACAAGGTGGCCCGCGGGTCGACGCTGATGAACATCATCCAGCAGACCGGCGCGTCGATCGGCGCCGCCGTCATGTCGGTGGTGCTCACCAACCAGATGCTGGACCACGGCGTGGACGCGGCGAAGATGCAGTCCGGCGGCGGCTCCGGCGGCGAGGTCCCGCCGGGGATGGCCGCGCAGCTCCAGCAGCTGCTCCAGGGCGCCGCGGATGCGTTCAGCAACACCTTCGTCGTCGCGGTCGTCATCGTGTCGGTCACCCTGATCCCCGCGCTGTTCCTGTCGCGGAAGAAGGTGGCGCCGGCGACGATGCCCGAGGCGACCGAGGTGGAGCAGCACGACGACGAGCCGGAGCTGGTGGCGAAGTGACGCTCTGAGCATCGGACCGTGCGCAGGGGCGGGCCCGGCCGGAAACGGCCAGGCCCGCCCTGTCGTCTGCTTCGCGGGGGTCCGGGCCTGCGCTGATACGCTCGCCGCGTGAAGCGACAGGTGTGTGCGGTGGCGCTCGCGGCCGTCGCCTTCCTGTGCGCCGCGGCGTGCGGGGGCGGGGCGGACGCGCCCGGCGGGGCGCCGCCGGAGGCCACCGGTCCGCCGGCGGCGTCCGCGGCCCCCGCGTCTTCGGGGCCGTTCCTCGGCCTGTGCGGATCGGTGACCGACGAAGAACTGTCCGCGACCACCGGGTTTCCGCAGCCGATGCACGTGGTCCGCGACCCGGTGGGCTGCCAATGGGACGTCGGCGGGCTGGGCGAGGGGCCGCACGCGAGCTTCACCTGGTACCGCGGCAGCCCCATCGGCCGCGAGCGTGCGATCGACAACGCGGTGGGCCGCGACGTGCGCGACGTGACGATCGAGGGGGCGCCCGGATTCGTCTCGCGCTTCCGGTCGACGCTGTGCGAGGTGGGTGTGCAGTACGGGGACGACTTCTTCCTGTGGTCCATCGACTACGGGGCCGGCGCCGACGACGGGCCGCCGCGCGGCGACGTGTGCGATGCGGCGAAGGCGCTGGCGGCCATGACCGCGGAGCGTGCGCAGTGACGGCGCTGCGGCCGTGGCCCGGGGATGCGTGGGGGATCGCGCGCAGGACCGTCGCGCTGGCGGCGTGCGTCATGGCGGCGTGCCTGGTCATCACCGGATGCAGCCGCACAGTGCACGGTGACGCCGCGGCCGGCGGTGCGGGTGAGGGTCCGGCGGCGCAGAAGTACGCCAAACTGCTCGAGGAGTGCGCCGTCGTCCCGGAGGACGCCATCGCGCAGATCACGGGGGTCCAGGTCGTCTGGGGGACGTTCTCCGGTGCGGTGTGCCGGTGGCGCTCGTTGGACGGGGCCGCCGACATCCAGCTGAACTGGTTCGAGACCGGCACCCTGGAACGCGAGAAGGCGGTGGCCGAGCGGCTCGGTTACACCGCGGAGCCCGTGCGGGTCTCCGGTGCGCTCGCCTACGTGCTGCACCCGGGGAACGATCCGTCCTCGTGCGGCGCGCTGGGGCGCGCAGGAGGGGCCGGGGTGATCGGCTGGTGGGTGCACTCGACGCCCGCCGAACCGTGCGAGGCGGCCCGGAAACTACTGGAGCTCAGCGTCAACCGCACACTGTGACCTGCGGTGCCGCGCACGCCGCTCGACCCGGTTCCGGCCCGCCGGAGCGCGGCGACTTAAATGGGTGCTGTGACATTCGACGCACGGCAGACGCCTCTTCTGGACCCGGTCAACGCGGCGATGGGCGTGCGGCTGCGGGAGCGGGGCGAAGGCGGCCTGGTCTACGAGCAAGCGCTCGGCGCGCGCTTCCACGACCACCGGGGCGTGTCCACGCTCGGCTCGGTGGGGGTGCTGCTGGACACGGCGGTCGCCGGCACCGTGTATGCCGCGCTGCCGCCCGGCAAGCGCTCGGTGGCGGCGTCGCTCACCGTGTCGTCGGCCGGCCCGGTGCCCGACGACGGGACGGTCGCGGTGTACGGGCGGATCGAACACCTGGACACCGGTGCGGGAATCGGCATGGCCTCCGGTTCGCTGCGCGACGAGCACGGATCCGTCTGCGCGGTCGTCAGCGCGCGCGGTGTGGTGGTGGACCGCAATTTCGATCACGGCGCGGAGTCCGGCGCACCGCAGCTGCCGCCGGTCGGCGAGCCGGCGTCGGGCGAGGACCTGCGCCGTCACCTGGGGCTGGACGTGGTGCAGGGGATCGCGCTGGGGGAGGTCCCGCGTGGTGCGATGGCCGAGCTGATGGGGCTGGAGGTCCGGATCGTCGAGACCGGCACCATCACCGCTGTGCTGACCCCGCAGGAGTGGATGGCCAACAGTATGGGGACGCTGCAGGGCGGCATCCTGCTGGCCGCGGCCGACCTGATCTGCGGGCTGGCCGCCGAGACCGCCACGGATCCGGGTGAGGGCTACCGGGTGCTGGACCTGCGCGCGGACTTCGTGCGCTCCCCGGCGGTGACGGGGCCGGACATCCGCTTGGAGGCGAACGTGGTCCGGGCCGGTCGCAGGATCGAGCTGGTGGAGGCGCGGATCGCCACCGACGACGGACGGCTCCTGACCCGCGCATCGGCCTCGGTGCTGCGGTTGTGACGGGCCTGCCGCGCTGAACCTGCGAGGATGGTCGGCGGACCGGGAACCGAACTGATCGGGAGGCGCGATGAGCGGCACGGCCGACGACGTGGGGGCGCTCGACTGGGACGGCGAACACGGCGACTTCTGGGTGCGCGAGCAGGAACACCAGGACCGTCGGCTGCAGCCCTTCGTCGGGCCGCTGCTCGATGCGGCCCGCGTGGGGCCGGGCAGCGCGGTGCTCGACGTCGGCTGCGGGTGCGGGGCGCCCACCCGCGCGGCGGCGTCGCGCGGCGCCGGGCCTGTGCTGGGCGTGGACCTCTCGTCGCAGATGCTCGCACGCGCCCGTGAGCTCGCCTCCCGCGACGGGCTGGACGCGGTCGAATTCGTGCAGGACGACGTGCAGGACCACCGCTTCGCGCCCGCAGCGTTCGACGCCGTGATCAGCCGGTTCGGGGTGATGTTCTTCGACGATCCCGCCGCGGCGTTCCGCAACCTCGCCGGTGCGCTGCGGCCTGACGGGACGCTGGCGTTCCTGTGCTGGCAGTCCGCGCGCCGCAACCCGCACATCTCGCTGCCGATGCGTGCCGTCGTCGCGGCATTCCCTGATGCGCTCCCGCGGGACACCCCGCAGCCGCCGTTCAGCATGTCCGAACCCGACGAGGTCCGGGCACTTCTCACCGGCGCCGGTTTCACCGGCGTCGGATTCGCCTCGATCGAGCAGGATCTACGCGTCGGCGCGGACGTCGACGAGGTGGTGGGCCACTTCCTCGCCGGCCCCATGCAGCGCAGGCTGCTGGCGCCGCAGCCGCAGCACGAGGTGGACGCGGTGGTGGAGACGATCCGCGGGCGGCTGGCCGACCATGTGCGCGACGACGGGGTGTACCTGGGATCGGCGGCCTGGCTGGTCACAGCGCGTGTCGGGTGAGGTGCCGGGCTGTTCGGCCGCGCCGAAGCCGAACGCCGCGTCCGCCGGATCCGATACCGTGACCTTGTGAGCGGGGACAATCCGGTGAACGGCGGGCTGAACGGGCCGCATGGTGGTGGGGCGCAACACGATCCGCTGCGCGCGGTGGTGGCGGGGGACGCGTGGCGTACCGGCGTGGTCGCCGGTGCGGCCCTGGTCAGCGCGCTGCTGAGCGGGTTCGTGCTCGCGGGCGCGGAGTTCCCGCACGTGCCCCGGCGGGCGCAGTTCGGGCCGCCCGCGGCCGCCTCCGGCGCATGGAGCGACGTCGGCTGGGCGCCATGGGAATGGCTGCTGCGCGTGTCGCCGGGCCTCGGTCTGCTCGTCGCCGCGGGGGTGTGCGGCGCGCTGTACACGCTCCGACGGCCGATGCCGGTGCGTCCCCGCGTGGTCGCCTGGACCGTGGCCCTGGCCGGCGCGGTGCTGCTCGCAGTGCTCGTCCCGGTGGTGCGCACCGTCTCCGGAGCCGGGGGGCACGCGGGTGCGCGGGCCGGGCTCGCCGTGGCGGCGGGCATCGTGCTGGGTGCCGCATCGCAGGGTGCGCGAGGCCGCCGATGGGGCCTGCCCATGCTCGTCGGGGGTGCCGCGGTGGCGTGCGCCCTGGCGCACCCCGCGGCGGTGACCTGGGCTATGGACACGATCACCGGCGGCTCGTCGGCCTTCCTGGCGAGCGGCGGGGCGGACGACTCCGGATCCTGGTGGTGGCCGGTGGCGCTGGTGGTGGTCCTCATCGCTGCGGCGTTGACGGTGGAGGCGTTCCGCCCGGATGCGGTGGGCAGTGATCGGGTGGGCAGTGATCGGGCGGGCGGCGATCGGGCGG
>CAYVJJ010000128.1:4424-7451 GCA_964451655.1 uncultured Mycobacteriaceae bacterium
GATCGGGCGGGCGGCGATCGGGCGGCCGGTGACGCTCCTGCCGATGCGGCCGGCGGGCCGGCGCAGGACGCACGCGTCCCGGCCCGGCGCCGGGGTCTCGGGGCGGCCGGCGTCCTGGCGCTGCTCGCGGCCGGCGGGTTCGGTCTCTACGCGCTCGCCCGGGCCGGTGACGGCTGGGCGGTCATGGCCGCGGGTCTGGCGCTGACGGTGGCGCTGTTCGGTGTGTGCGGGGCATTGCTGGGCGAGACGGGGACGATCCTGCCCGCCGCGCTGGCGACGACGGTGGCCGCCGGGCCGCTGGTCGCCGAGGTGACCGACACGATGATCCTGGGGCTGCCGGTGGTGCTCGCGTTCGTGGTGCTGGGAATCGCCTCCGCCGTCGCGGGTGTCCGGTGGCCGTCCCCCGGGCTCGGATTCAGCCTGCTGGTCCTCGTCGGCGTGCTCGGGATCGTGTCCTTCGGGGATCCTCAGACCCTCACCGTGTTCCGGCTTCTGGTCACGGCGGTCGGTGGTGCCTACCTGCTCACCTCATCCCTGGTGCTGCACTGCGGGACCAGGCCCCAGCCCGGGGCGGTGCCGTGGACCCGCAGCGGTGCCGGCACGCGCAGCCGGGTGACGCCCGCAGTGCTCGGCGGCGCGGCCCTGTTCCTGACGTCGGGACCGGCCGCGTTGGCGGATCTGGTCTCCGCGCAGGCGCGGGGGCCGATGTGGATCGCCCTCGACGACGCCGGCCCGCCCGGGGCGTCGGTGGGTGTGGGCGTGGCGATGACCTTGACACTCCTCGGGTGCGCGATCGCGTACGCAGTGCTCGCGGTGCGGCACCGCTTCCGGGATATTCCGACGGAGGGGTGACCGGGGCGCCGGGGTGCTAGGTTGACCGCTGGACGGGGATCCGGGCGGCGAGACGGGTGGAGGTCGATCATGCGGGGCACGCATCGGCGGTGCGGGCGGAGCGGGGGTCCCGGGGCTCGGATCGCGCGGCACCTTTCACGAGGGCGTGCCGCCGCTGCCGCTGTCGTCCTTGCGGGGTCTGTCGCGGTGGCCTCCCCGGCTGCGGCCGCACCGACGGATGCCGCTCCCGCGGCCGCCGCACCGGGGTCGCTCGCGGCGATGGCGCCCGGGCAGCTGGCCTCCGCCCCGGAACCTGTCGGGCCCTCGGCGGCGGACGGAACGCTGTGGATCCCGGGCGCAGCGCATGCATGGAAGGTCACCTACCGCACGACGACCTCGGGTGAGCGTCCGGCGTTGAGCACCGGGACGGTGTACGTGCCGGCGGGGCCCGCGCCGGAAGGCGGATGGCCGGTGATCTCCTGGGCCCACGGCACCACCGGATTGGGCGACACGTGCGCGCCGTCGGCGCAGGGCTGGTCGCAGCGCGACCGTGACTACCTGGCGCACTGGATGGACCAGGGCTATGCGGTGGTGGCCACCGACTACGCCGGGTTGGGCACCCCCGGCGGCATGCCCTACCTGGACGGCAAGGTCGAGGCGCACAACGTCGTCGACATGGTCAAGGCCGGGCGCAATCTGCCCGGCGCCGATCTGGCGGACGAGTGGGTGGTGATCGGGCAGTCGCAGGGCGGCGGCGCGGCGATCACCACCGCCCGCTACGCCACCGGGTTCGGCGGGCCGGAACTGGACTACCGCGGCGCCGTCGGCACCGGCGTGCCCGCCTACATCGAGAACATCGTGGAGACCGCCGGGCCCGGGATGCCGCCGGTCGCCCTGCCCGACGGCCTGACCGCCTACGGGATATACATCCTCGCGGGCCTGGACACAGCGCACCCGGAGCTGGGTATCGAATCCGTGCTCACCGACCGCGGCCGTGAGATGCTGGGACTGGCGAATACGCAGTGCCTGCACGAGTTCGAGGAGACCGCGTCCGGCACGGTGCTCGGCTCGCTGTTCACGGCGCCGCTGTCGTCGCTGCCCCGGTTCCACCAGGTGCTCATGGAGTACATGAAGATGCCGGAGGACGGTTTCGGCGAGCCGTTCTTCATGGGGCAGGGGCTGCGCGACATCGACATCATCCTGCCGTCCACGCTGCTCTACGCGGCCACCCTGCAGGCCGGCGGCCAGCCGATCACCTTCCGCGCCTACCCGACCGACCACAGCGGCACCATGGCCGCGTCCCTGCCCGACAGCACGCCGTTCGTCCGCGCATTGTTCGACGGCGATCCTCCCGCACCGTCCTTCGGCTCGGGCGCCTGAATCCCGGCCCGCCCCGGGTCGCACGCGGGGTATGCGCCCGCAGCACGGCGGATCGGCGGACGCGTGGCGTGGCAGTCTGGGGTGGGCGGAACAGCAGCGATGGACGGGAGCAGCACATGAGCGCACAGGAGGCCTTCCCCGCGTACGTCGTCGAGGAGAAAGGCGGGCCCGCACGGCTGCGGCGGCTCACCGAGGCGGACCTCCCCGAGGGCGACGTGACCGTGGACGTCACGCACTCGTCGCTCAACTTCAAAGACGGGCTCGCCGTCACCGGCGCGGGGCCCATCGCGCGCCGTCTGCCGATGGTGTGCGGCATCGACCTCGCCGGCAGCGTCGTCTCCTCGGACTCGCCGCAGTGGACGCCGGGGGACGACGTGGTGCTCACGGGGTGGGGGCTGTCGGAGACGCACCCCGGCGGCTACACCACGCGCCAGCGCGTGCGGAGCGGCTGGCTCGTCGCCCGCCCGGACGCCCTGAGCGCGGAGCAGTCGATGGCGATCGGCACCGCCGGGCTCACCGCGATGCTGTGCGTGCTGCGGCTCGAGCACTCCGGCATGTCGCCCGACGACGGGCCGGTGCTGGTCACGGGGGCCTCCGGGGGCGTCGGGAGCGTCGCAGTGGCCGTGCTGGCTCGGCTGGGGTACGAGGTGATCGCCTCCACCGGCCGGCCCGGATCGCATGAGTACCTCTCGGCGCTGGGCGCCGCGTCGTTCCTCGACCGCGGCGAACTCGCGCAAGCGGGCCGCCCGCTGCAGACGGAGCGCTGGGCGCACGCCGTGGACACGGTGGGGAGCACGACGCTCGTCTCGGTGCTCG
>CAYVJJ010000129.1:0-7421 GCA_964451655.1 uncultured Mycobacteriaceae bacterium
TCCGGGCCGACACCTACGCGGACCGGCTCGCGCGGGCCGCCCGCCTGGCGGCGGACGCGGGCCTGGACGCGCTCGTGATCGGGCCCGGACCGGACCTGCAGTACCTCACCGGGTCGCGTGCGCAGTCGTTCGAGCGGCTGACCGCGATCGTGGTACCCGCGTCCGGTGCCGCGCCGACGGTCGTGGTGCCGCGTCTGGAATTGGCGTCGCTGCGCGCGTCCGCCATCGGCGAGCTCGGTCTCCGGATCCACGACTGGGTCGACGGCGTGGACCCGCACGAGCTGGTCGCCGGGATCATCGGAGCCACCGGCGAGGGCGCCGCGCAGCCGCCGGTCTTCGCTGTGGACCCTGCCCTGCCCGCGTTGCACGTGGTGCCCCTGTCCGCCGCCGTCGGCTCGCCCGCCAGGCTCGCGACCCCCGTGCTGCGCGAGCTCCGGATGATCAAGGACGCCGAGGAGATCGAGGCGTTGCGCAGCGCCGGTGCCGCCATCGACCGTGTGCACGCGCGCATGGGGGAGTGGCTTCGACCGGGACGCACCGAGCGGCAGGCGGCCGACGACATCGCGGCCGCCATCGTCGAGGAGGGGCACACCGCGCCGGAGTTCATCATCGTCGGCTCGGGGCCCCACGGCGCGGATCCGCACCACGAGGTCTCGGACCGGGTCCTCGCGGCGGGCGATGTGGTGGTGATCGACATCGGGGGTCCCGTGGAGCCGGGGTACAACTCCGATTCGACCCGCACCTACTGCCTGGGAGAGCCGGATCCGGCGGCCGCGCGGCAGTACGCCGTGCTCGAGGAGGCGCAGGCCGCCGCCCGCGCCCAGGCCGGGCCGGGCGTGACGGCGGAGTCGGTCGACGCCGCCGCGCGCGACATCCTGGCCGAGCACGGACTGGCGGAGGCGTTCGTGCACCGGACGGGGCACGGCATCGGACTGTCGGTGCACGAGGAGCCGTACATCGTCGCCGGAAACTCCGAAGTGCTGCGTCCGGGGATGGCTTTCAGCATCGAACCGGGGATATATTTCCCCGGCCGGTGGGGCGCGCGCATCGAGGACATCGTCGTCGTCACACAGGACGGATGCGAGCCCCTCAACACGCGGCCGCGCGCGCTGGGGATCCTGCCCGCAGACTGATCCTGCCCGCAGAGTGGAGGGCGCCCGTGGCCGCGCGCCGTCCGCTCACGCGGGCGGCTGCACCGTCCGCAGGCCCAGCACGCGGTCCACCGCCACCTCCACCACCACTCGCATGGGGTTGGGGCGGGGCTGCCGGTAGCGGCGCGCGTAGAGCTCCTCCGCGCGGGCCACGTCACCTGTGTCGTCGCTGAGCCGGACCGCCCCCTCGAGCGTCAACCACCGGGGTCCGTCGATCTGCGTCAGCGAGGCCCGCCCGCCTCGTTGCGCGTTGCGCGCCTTCTGCGAACCGTCGTTCGTGATGACCCGGGCCAGGCCGGATTCCGGCTCCCAGGTGAACCCCACGGCGACGACGTGAGGGCTGCCGTCGGCCCGGAGGGTGGCCAGCGTGGCCAGGTGGCGGTCGGCGAGGAAGTCCAAGGCGCGCTGGTCGAGGTGCTCGGGTCCGGTCGGCATGAAGTCGACGGTATCGGACTCCTCCGCGCGGACCGCCGTCAGACCACCACGTCGTAGACCAGTTTCTGGATCCCGTTGCGGTAGGACTCACTCGAGCTGAGCCGCAACCGCTGCGCATCCTTGTCCGATGCCGCGAACAGGCGCGCGCCCGCGCCGAGCAGCACGGGGAACACCAGCAGGTGGAACCGGTCGATCAGCCCGGCGTCGGTCAGCGCGCGCACCAGGGTGGCACTGCCGTGGATGATGATCGGCCCGCCCCTCTGCGCCTTGAGCTCCGCCACGTCCGCGAGCGAACGCATGATGGTCGTCGCGCCCCAGCCGTCCACCAGATCCGAGCGACGCAACCTCGTGGAGACGACGTACTTCGGCATGGCGTTGTAGGCGGCGAACTCCTCGACCATCGTGGGCCACACCGGGGCGAACGCTTCGTAGCTGACGCGCCCCAGCATCATCGCCTCCGCCTCGTCCTGCTCGTCGGACTTGAGACCGTAGGCGCCGGGGTCGACATCGACGCACTCCGTCGTCCATCCCGAATTGCGGTACCCGGATTCACCTCCCGGAGCCTCGACGACGCCGTCGAGAGACATGAACGCTGTTGCGATGAGTGGGCGCACGGCGATCTCCTCTGCGTGCTGCGGACCGTTCCGCGATCCGGATCCGGCCACGGCGATAGGGCGACCGCGCGTGGTGCAGTGTCGACCACCCGGCGGCCGCGGATTCATCGTGCCGACGGCCCGCCGCCGGGCGGTGCGCGTCGGGCACACTGTCCACGTGCCTTTCCAACCAGCCGCTCCGGTGTCCGGGCGCGCCGCGTCCCGCGCCCGTTCCCCCCGCCGTCCAGGACGCCACCGCTTCGATCCCGGCCCGGTGCTGCTGCTGGGCGGGGCGAGCGACATCGGGATGGAGGTGGCGCTGCGGATCGCGGCGGCCACCGCCGACGAGGACCGCACCGTCATCCTGGCGGCGCGCCGCACCACCGATCCGGAACGCCGCTCGAGGCTCGAGGCGAACGCGGAGGCGCTCCGTGCCGCGGGTGCCGCCCGCACGGCTGTGCGCGAGTTCGATGCGGACGATCTGGCCTCGCATCGCGGGTTCGTCGACGGCGTCGAGGCCGATTTCGGCACGCCCGGGGTCACGATCCTGGCGTTCGGGATCCTCGGGGACCAGCAGCGCGCCGAGGGCGATTCGGCCCACGCCGTGCAGATCCTGCGTACCGACTTCGTGGCGCAGGCGGCGATTCTCACCGAGTTGACGGCGCTGCTGCGCCGGGAACCGCGTCGCGGCCGCCGGGGGAGCATCGTCGTGTTCTCGTCGGTGGCCGGCGTGCGCGTGCGTCGGGCCAACTACGTCTACGGCTCCGCCAAGGCCGGTCTCGACGGCTTCGCGTCCGGCCTGTCCGATGCCCTGCACGGCACCGGTATCCATCTGCTCCTCGCCCGTCCCGGATTCGTGGTGGGGTCGATGACCGCGCAGATGATGGCGGACGGTATGAAGCCCGCACCCATGTCGAGCACGCCCGGGCAGGTGGCGGACGCCGTCGTCGACGCTCTGGCGCGGCGCCGCCGGGTGGTGTGGATCCCGGGGCGCCTGCGCGTGGTGTTCGCGGTGGCCCGCATCGTGCCCGCAGCGGTGTGGCGGCGCATGCCACGGTGAGCCGGCCCGTGGAACATCCACGCGGCGCCCGGTGTTGGCGGGAGTGGGGGCGGAGTGCGCGGGCCGACGATGACGGTCCCGCCTCTCCGCAGCCGAATCCGCACGCTCGTCGAAAGGCACGGCCATGGCGTATCCGCTGTCCATCCTCGATCTCGCGCAGGTTGTGCGGGGGGAGACCCCCGCGGACAGCCTCCGCGCCAGCGTCCGTATGGCGCAGCACGCGGAGCGGTGGGGGTACAGCCGGATCTGGTACGCCGAGCACCACAACATGCCCACCATCGCCTCCTCGGCGACCGCCGTGCTCATCGGGCAGGTGGCGGCCGCGACCTCGACCATCAGGCTCGGTTCCGGCGGCGTCATGCTCCCCAACCATGCGCCCCTGACCATCGCCGAGCAGTTCGGCACGCTGGCGTCGTTCCATCCCGGACGGATCGAACTCGGGCTGGGTCGCGCCCCGGGCACCGACCAGAACACGATGCTCGCGCTGCGCCGCGACCACACGTCCGCCGACCGCTTCCCCCAGGACGTGCTCGAGTTGCAGGGCTACCTGACCGGGCACAGCCGCATCGACGGCGTCGACGCCGTCCCGGGCAAGGGGACCGGTGTGCCGCTGTACATCCTCGGCTCGTCGCTGTTCGGGGCCAGGCTGGCGGCGATGCTGGGGCTGCCGTACTCCTTCGCTTCGCACTTCGCGCCCGATGCCCTGCACGACGCCGTGCGCGTCTACCGCGAGGAGTTCACGCCGTCGGCGCAGCTGCGCGAGCCGCACGTGATCGCAGGCGTCAACGTAGTGGCCGCCGACACCGCCGACGAGGCGCAGCGGCTGTTCCGTGACGCCCGCCGCAGGCGCGTGGCCGCACTCGTCGGGCGGGGCCGCGCGCGGGACCGCCGCTTCACAGACGAGGAACTGGACGCCCTGCTGGACTCGCCGGCCGGTGCCCAAGTGGCCGGGATGACGCGCTATTCGGGCGTGGGCACCGCCGACGAGGTGGGCGACTACCTCCACCGGTTCGCCGCGGACGCCGATGCCGACGAACTGATCGTGGTATCGCAGGCCGCCGACCGTGCCGCCTGGCTGCGCACCCTCGAACTGCTCGCACCGCTCAACGCCCGCGGGGTGGGGCGCGGCACCGCGGCCGCCCCGCACGCCGGTACCTGACGGGCGGGACGCGCCGCCGCACACCCGCCGGTCGGGCACGGCTGTGTCGGACTGCACAGCGCCATTCCCCGAAGCCGGTGGCCGGGCAGGGCGACGGCTGATTGAATCGACATGGGTGGCCGCCCGCCACCGCCCCGCGCCGGGCTTCCGGCCCGGCCCCGCCCCTCGCCGCGCGGAACGGCCGCGCGGCCGCGTCATGAGGAGTCTCCATGGCAGTAGTCAAGCCCGTCACCGTCGGCACGGACGGATCCGACCACGCCAAGCTCGCGGTGCGGTGGGCGGCGCACCACGCGCATCTGCGGGGCGCGCCGTTGCTCATCGCCACCGCCGTCAGCGCGCCCGTCGCCTACGGGATGGGCGGCAATCTGCCGCAGGAGTTCTTCACTGCGCTCGAGGACGACGGGGCCAGGATCATCCGGGAGGCCGAGGAGATCGCCCGCGAGGTGTCCGCGTCGCTGACGATCGACACGGTGGTCAAGCTCGAGGCCACCGGCCCCGCGCTGCTGTCGTTGTCCGAACAGGCGCAGACGATGGTGGTCGGCACCCGGGGTCTCAGCGGTCTGGCGAGCGCGTTCATGGGCTCGATCAGCTCCCTGGTCGCCCGGCACGCCGCGTGCCCGGTGATCGTGGTCCGCAGCGAGCAGGAGGGCACGCCCGCCCCCGTCAGCGGCCCCGTCGTGGTGGGCGTGGACGGATCGGAGAACTCCGCGCCCGCCGTCGCCGCGGCCGTGCGCGAGGCATCGCTGCGCGGCGCCACCCTCGTCGCCGTGCACGCCTGGAGCGATGTCCCGTTGAGCACCATGGACCCGATCGCCCAGGTGCGGGGGCTGTTCGACGAGGCCGCGGTGGCGGACGCCGTGCTCTCCGAGCGGCTCGCCGGCTACAGCGACGACTACCCGGATCTCAACATCGAGCACGTCGTGGTGCTCGACAGGCCGGACACCGCAATCCTCGACCATGCTGACGGCGCGCAACTGGTGGTGGTGGGCAGCCGCGGCCGCGGCGGGTTCGCCGGCCTCATGCTCGGCTCCACCAGCATCAAGGTGCTGCGGTCCTCGCGATGCCCGGTGATGGTGGTGCACAGCTGATCCCCGGCGCACGCACCGTGGGCGAGGCGGCGTCGCAGACGACGCCCGTGGGCGCGAGCACCCGCACCACCTGTTCGGCCGCCCGGGGGCAGATCGCACAGCAGCAGCGTCCGGGCGGACCGATCACCGCGGTCCGGTCCACGGCCGCGACGAATTCCCAGCGGCGCGCGTCGATCTCGGCCCCCGGCTGAGGTGGCGCCGGGGGTGACGAGATCGTCACCGTCGTGATCGACCCATCCGATCCACCGGATCGGCGCGACGACGGCGGCCGCGGCTGCGCATGCACCGGCCACGTCACGCCGGACGGCACCGGCCGGGCCGGCGGCGGCATCCCCGTACCCATCGGAGCCGGGCGGTGCGGCGGCGATTTGCCACCGCACGGGGCATCGGGAACGGTTGATGCGGACCACGGACCAGCACAGGAGGCACACCTATGTCACCGGTCGACACCACCGCCCTCGCTGACCTGGTCGAAGCGCACGGACACGACTCCGCCGCTCTGGCCTCCGTGGTGCCGGAGTGGCTCGACGCCGTGCCGGACGCGGGCGTACGCGCACGGCAGATCGCGGCTCTCGACGCCCCCGACAGGGAGGGTGTCCTGCACGCGATGGACACCCCGGATCTCGCTGAACTGCTCGACCACGCGAGCCCCCACGACGGCGCAGACGTGCTCGCAGACCTCGCCGCGCCCGTCCGCGCGCTGGCGCTGTCCGCGGCGGCGCCCGACGTGACCGCCGAGATCCTGCGGCTGCTGCCGGACGAGGAGCGCGACGAGGCGCAGCGCACACTGCCCGACGACCAGCGGCGGGTGGTCGCCGGCCTTCTGGAACGCCCCGCCGACTCCGTCGGCGCGCGCATGACACCGCACGTCACCGCGATCTCCGAACAGCTCACCGTCAAGGAGGCCAACCGGGCGGCCCGGGCGCAGGCGGCGCAGACGGAGACCCTCGCGTACGTGTACGTCACCGACGCGGGGGGAAGGCTCGTGGGGGTCATGTCCTTCCGCGACCTCGTCCTCGCGCCGGGGGAGGAGCTGGTGCGCGACGTCATGGACACCGACCTGCTGTCGGTGGACGCCGACCGCGATCAGGAGCAGGCGGCGCGCATGCTCATCAACAACCACCTGTTCGCGCTGCCCGTCGTCGACGAGGGGCGCCTGATCGGCATCATCACCTCGGACGACGTCGCCGACATCATCGACGACGAGGCCACCGAGGACGCGGAGCGCCAGGGCGGCTCCAACCCCCTCGACACCCCCTACTTGCGCGCCTCGCCTCTGCTGCTGTGGCGCAAACGCATCATCTGGCTGCTCGTGCTGTTCATCGCCGAGGCCTACACCGGCACCGTGCTCCGGCACTTCGAGGACGAGCTCGACCAGGTCGTGGCGCTGTCGTTCTTCATCCCGCTGCTCATCGGCACCGGCGGCAACACCGGCACCCAGATCACCTCGACGCTGGTGCGCGCCATGGCGCTCGGCGACGTACGGCTGCGCGACATGGGCCGGGTGATCGTCAAGGAGATGAGCGCCGGCGCGTTCATCGCGATCACCATGGCGGTGGCGGCGATCATCCGCGCCTGGACGCTCGGCGTCGGCGTGGAGGTCGCGGTCACCGTCACCCTCACCGTGGCGGCCATCGTGCTGTGGTCCTCATTCGTCGGGTCGGTGCTGCCGTTGCTGCTCCGGCGCGTCGGGCTGGACCCGGCGGTCGTGTCCGCGCCGATGATCGCCACGATCGTCGACGGCACCGGCCTGGTCATCTACTTCGAGATCGCGAAGCTCGTGCTGTTCTGACCGTTCCCGCCGCGGCGCGGGAACCTGCGGGCCTCCCCGCGCGTTGTCACAGGAGAGAGGGAACGGCGGCCGCCGCACCGCCGGCCCGGCCCGGATGAAAGGGGCGCCATGTTCCGACTGCTCTTCCTCGTCTACGTCGTGGT
>CAYVJJ010000130.1:0-7228 GCA_964451655.1 uncultured Mycobacteriaceae bacterium
CCTGCGTGATCGGTCCGGGCCAGACCACCAAGCTCTACTACAGTACGTCGTTCAGGTGCGTCGGGTCCATCCCCCGCCGCCGCGGCGTCCTCATCCGGCATGATCCGCGCCCACACGCGCCTGCGCTTGATGGTCAGCGACACCAGCAGGCCGCCGATCATCGTCACCGCGAACACCAGCACCCACGTCTGCGCCGGATCGTGGGAGACCTGCACGTTGATGAACTGCTCGGCCCCGTCGAACCGGATCACGGTGCCGTCGTCCAGAGTGACCGCCTGACCGGGCGTCAGGTTGACACGGTCCTTCTTGACCAGGCGCCCCTGATCGATCATCGACTGGTTGAGCCGGAAGATCGATGTCGACAGTCCGCTGTCGATCCCCGTGTCGCCCTTGTACACGTCGATGGCCACGGCAGGATTGTCGGGCTCGGCGCCGGCCGAGGTCAGCAGCGCGCCGTTCTCACCGGTGAACCTGGCGGTGGGGGCGAACAGCCCCTGGATCGCGATCTGGTTCTTCCGCGCCTGGTCCGGGGACGGATACATCTCCGGCGGCGGATCGAAGCGCATCGCCCCGGCACTGAGGAAGGTGGTCGCGTCCTCCGGCGCGAATTGCAGCGTCTGGCTCGTGGACTCACCGTTCGGGAAGGTCACGGTGAACGTCGGCGCGAAACCGTGACCCTGCAGGTAAACGCGGTCGCCGTCGATGCGCAGCGGCTCGTTGACCTTGAGCCGGTAGTCGTGCCACTCGTCCGAGCCGGAGGCGACCTGCTCCTCCGTCTGGTATTGGACGTTCGAGGTGAACATCTTCGCCTGCCCGTTCGGCAGGTAGTCGGCGTCGAAGTCGTCGACGCGCATGCAGAACCCGGACAGGCCGGTCCCGTCGATGTCGAGCCCTGCACGGAACGAGTCGTAGACGGCCGGAGTGGTGTTGCAGAACCCGTAGTCGCCGCCGTCCGCGATGACGATGCGATTGCCCTCGTACCCGTAGATCTTGCCCATCGCGATGGCCACGAGCAGCCCCACCAGGGAGATGTGGAAGATCAGGTTGCCGGCCTCCCGCAGGTATCCGCGCTCGGCCGAGATCGTCACCGTGCGCTTTCCGCCGCGGGTCTCCTCACGGGTCGCGGTCCGCCAGCCGCGCAGCATCGAACGGACCGTGGAGGCGGCGTCGTCCACGCTCCCCGTCAGCGTCCCCGATGCGTGATGCGGCAGCCGGGAGAGCCGCCGGGGCGCACGGACGGGGGGCGTGCGCAGGGCTTTCGCATGGGCGACGACGCGCGGCGCGATGCACCCGACGAGCGAGATGAACAGCAGCACGTAGATCGCGGTGAACCAGAAGCTGCCGAAGGTGTTGTAGACCTCGAGCTTGTCGAACAGCGGCCCGATGATCTCGTGGTCGGCGATGTACTCGTCGACCTTCTGCGCGTTGAGGCTGCGCTGCGGGACCAGCGCGCCCGGGATCGCTGCGAGCGCGAGCAGGAACAACAGCACCAGTGCGGTGCGCATGCTGGTGAGCGCGCGCCACAGATTGCGCACGACCGCGAACACGCGCCGCACCGGATTGCCGCGCCACGGGCCGCGGCCGCCGGATCCGTTCTGCACCGGCCGCACGGGATCCGTCGTCGACGTGCTCACTGCGACTCCCTCACCGCTGTCACTCCTTCCGTCGCCCCCGACGCTCGCCCCGCCGGCCCTCGTTCGCCGCCGTGTCCGCCCCGCATCAGATCGGCAACGTCGTGTCGGAGACGAAGGCGGACTGCACCCACCCGACGAAATCCCCCCACAGGCCGGTCACCAGGGCGAAGCCCACGCAGATCAGCATGATCCCGCCGATCACCTGGACGGTGCGGGCGTGCCGGCGCAGGAATCCCACCCCGCGCAACGCCGATGCCGACCCCAGTGCGAGAAGGACGAACGGCAGACCCAGCCCGATGCAGTAGGCCACGATGAGCACCACCCCCCGGGCCGCCGTGGTGCCCTCCGTGCCCGCGGCCACGGAGATGACGCCGCTCAGGGTCGGCCCCAGGCACGGGGTCCACCCGAGCGCGAACACCGCCCCCAGCAGCGGCGCACCGACCAGTGAGGTCAGACGTGCGGGGACGCGGCGGGTGTCGCGCTGCAATGCGGGGAAGAAGCCGATGAACACCAGCCCCATGATGATCGTGACCACGCCGCCGATGCGCTCGATGAGCAGACGGTTGGGGCCGAGCACCGTGATGGCGCCGAAAACGGTGGCCGTGAGCAGAACGAACACCACCGTGAACCCGGCCACGAACATGGCCGCCGCGCCCGCCACGCGCCACCGGCCGGACTTGTGCGCGCCGGCGCGCGCCTCCGCGACCGTGACGGCCGGAGCCTCCGCCCCCGCCACCCCGGCCAGGTAGGACAGGTAGCCGGGCACGAGAGGCACCACGCACGGCGACGCGAACGACACCAGCCCCGCCAGCATGCACGCCGCGAGAGCCAGCAGCAGCGGGCCGGTGGTCGCGGCGGTGTAGAACGCATTGTCCTCGACTCCCGCCGCCAGGAGCGCCTGCCCGGTCACGTGCCCGCCGGCTGCCCGGCCGCCACACGCTCGACCACAGGTTGCAGCTGCTCGGCGGTGAGCGCCTTGAGGAACACCGCGGCCACCCGGTGCTGCCGGTCGAGCACCAGCGTGGTGGGGATGACGTTGGCCGGGAAGTTGCCCAGCACGGCGAGCGTGCGCATCGGCGGGTCGTAGATCGAGTCGTAGGCGACCCCGCGGCGCTCCATGAACGCGCGCGCCGTGCCCTTGTTGTTGTCGCGCACGTCGATGCCCAGGAAGGCGACGCCCTGGTCGTGGGTCGCCTCGTAGACCTTCTCGAGTTCCGGCACCTCGCTGCGGCACGGCCCGCACCACGAGCCCCACACGTTGAGCACCACGACCTGGCCGTCGTGGTCGTCCAGATCGATCCGCCGGGAGTCGTGCATGAGCGACTCGCCCTCGAGATCGCCGATGGTCCCGCGCGACGAGGGCGGATCGTAGAAGAGCTCGGTCTTGCCGCCCGGCGACACGAACTGGAACGAACCGCCCTGGGCCACTGCGTCGGACCCCGTGGAGCAGCCGGTCAGCGTCATCGCGGCTGCCGCGAACAGCGCGACGACCGCGGCGCACCGCCCGCGCACCCGCCGGGCCTGTGCCGCTCCGGCACGGGTACGGGTGCTGCGCAGGCGGGTGAGGAGGTTCATGCCCCCGTCACCCGCGGATCGGAGGCGCCTGCGGGCTCGGAGTAGACGATGTCGACCAGATGGTCGCCCTCGAACACGAGGCTGGTCAGCGATGCGAGACCGCACTGGCGGCGCCGCGGGTCATGCCAGAGCCGGTCGCCCTGCAGGAACCGCCGCAGTGTCCACACCGGCAGCTGGTGGCTCACGCAGACGGCTTCATGCCCGCGCGCATGGGCGCGGGCCGTATTGGCGGCGGCCAGCATCCGGTGCGCGATCTGCAGGTACGGTTCGCCCCACGACGGGGTGAACGGGTCCCGGAGCTTGGGCCAGTGCCGGGGGCGGCGCAGCGCACCGTCGCCCACCGCCACCCGCAGGCCTTCGAACGCGTTGTCCGCCTCGATCAGGTGCTCGTCGGTGGCGACGGGCAGCTCGTGCGCCGCGGCGATGGGGGCGGCCGTCTCCTGCGCGCGCTGCAACGGCGAGGCGACGACATAGGTGATGTCGTGATCGGCCAGCGTGTCCGCGACCCCGCGCGCCTGCGCCTGGCCGTTGAGCGAGAGCCGGAAGTTGGGCAGCCTGCCGTAGAGGATGCCCGTGGGATTGTGGACCTCGCCGTGGCGCAGGAAGTGCACCACCGTGCGGACGTCACGTTCCTCGGTCACTGCTCGCCTTCCTGTGCCTGCGCGGCCGCCCCGGCCGCCGCCTGAGCCGCGCCCTCGATGGTCGCGAACGCGTCGTCGTCCAGCGCGGCGGACACGAACCAGGTCTCGAACGCGCTGGCCGGCGCATACACGCCGTGGTCGAGCAGCGCGTGGAAGAACGCGGGGTACCGCCACGTCTGGGAGTTCTTGGCGCCGGTGAAGTCGACGACCGGGTCCTCCGTGAAGAACAATCCCGTCATCGTCCCGGCGTTCTGCACCCTGTGGGGCACGCCGGCGGCGGTGAGGGCGTCGCTGAGAATGGTACGCAGCGTACGCGCGTTGCGCTCCAGCGCCTGGTGGACGGCGTCGTCGGCCGCCTGCAGCGTGGCCAGGCCCGCCGCCATCGCCACCGGGTTTCCGGAGAGCGTGCCCGCCTGGTAGACGGGGCCTTCCGGCGCGAGGTGCGCCATGATGTCGGCGCGCCCGCCGAACGCGGCCGCCGGGAGCCCGCCGCTGATCACCTTGCCGAACGTGGTCAGGTCGCCGGCCACGCCGTCGATCCCGTACCAGCCGGTGGGCGAGGACCGGAATCCGGTCATCACCTCGTCCATGATCAGCAGCGCGCCGTCGGCGGTGCAGAGCCTGCGCAGCTCCTCATTGAACCCCGGGACGGGCGGGACGGTGCCCATGTTCCCGGCCGCCGCCTCCGTGATCACGCATGCGATCCGGCCCGGCATCTCCTCGAACACCCGGCGCACCGCCTGCGGATCGTTGTAGGGCAGCACGATGGTGTCCGAGGCCTGCGCGCCGGTCACCCCCGGCGACGTGGGCAGACCGAAGGTGGCGACGCCGGAGCCCGCATCGGCCAGCAGCGAGTCCACATGCCCGTGGTAGCACCCGGCGAACTTGACGATCGTGCTGCGGCCGGTGAAACCGCGTGCCAGACGCACCGCCGACATGGTGGCTTCGGTGCCGGAATTCACCAACCGGACGCTCTCGACGGGAGCGATCCTGCCGGCGATCTCCTCGGCCAGCTCCACCTCGGCCTCGGTGGGCGCGCCGAACGAGAGACCCGAGCCCGCAGCCCGCTGCACCGCCTCCACCACGGCGGGGTGCGCATGCCCGAGGATCATCGGGCCCCACGAGCAGACCAGGTCCACGTAGCTGTTGCCGTCCGCGTCGGTGAGCCGGCAGCCGCGGGCCGAACGGATGAACGGGGGTGTGCCGCCGACGGAGCCGAACGCGCGCACGGGCGAATTGACTCCGCCCGGGGTCACCGCGGTGGCACGCCGGAACAGCCGCTCCGAGCCTGCCCGCGCGGTCGTCGCCCGTGGGGCTGCCGCATCGGGGACTCCCGTCTCCGCGGCCGCGCCGCCTGTGGAGAGTCGGGGGCCGTGCGGGCCGCTGCCGTCTCCCCCGGGCCTGGACGTCGATGCACTCACGGAAACAAGTGTCCCAGTTCGCGCCATCCCGTCAACGACAGGGTGTAGTGCAGTGTCCGGCGTCACCGGGACCCGCCCGCGGCCGGCGCCCCTCACTGCTCAATGCAGTTCAGCGCACCGCGTAGCTGACAGCGCACCGCGTAGCTGACAGTGCACCGGGAGTCGATCAGTAGACGGGCGCCAGGTCGTCGTAGAGGACGGCGTGGCACGGGATCGTCGGCAGACATATCTCCGGGCTGCGCACCATCGACTGCCGGGCGCCGGCGACGACCCGGTAATAGTGGTAGGTCACGCCGTCGACGCTCGTCGCACGCACATCACCGCCGCCGAGGATGAGATCCTTGCCGCTTCCCGTGACGTCCTCGACGGTCTGTATGCCGTGCACCCGGAACTCGTGGCCCGAACCGGGCAGAGGCGTCATGTCCGGCGGGTCCGCCGCCGCGGCCCCTGTCCCCGCGACGGCCGCCCCACCGGCCAGTGCGATCGCCGCCACGGCGGCGCCGCACAACCGACCGGCGGAGCGGGCACGCGCTCCCCCGGAACGCCACCTGCGCTTGATGTCCATGCTCCTCATGCAACACCATCGGCGTCGCGTGGACCATCGTTTCGAACGGATCCGCGCCGGCCCGCCCGCGACCGCCGGCGCACGGGCACGATGCGGGAATCCGATCCTCCGACTAGCGTCAGGGCATGGCGCAGAACCGCACTCAGCAGCGCACCGACGACAGCTCCGCGCACACCCGGGACCGTCCCCCCGCTGCGGCGGCGTCGACGGCTCCGGGCTATCCGGCGGACACGGAGGTGGCCGCGGGCATCCGCACCGCTCTCGACGGCCGATGGCGGGACGTGCGGGACAAGTCCCGCACCCTCTTGAACGACGCCGCGTTCCTCGACGACCCCGGGCTGGACCTGCCGGCCTCACGACAGCTCGCGCTCGACCAGATGCGACGTCTCGTCGGCACCGACTGGCCGGCCAGCGGCTTCGGCGTGGAGGCGGGCGGCACCGGGGATCCGGGCGGCGCGGTGACCGGCATCGAGATGCTCGCCTACGCCAACCTGTCGCTGATGGTGAAAGCCGGCGTGCAGTGGGGCCTGTTCGGCGGCGCCGTCGAGAACCTGGGCACCGCGCGCCACCACGAGAAGTACATCCGCCCGCTGATCGACCTGGACCTGCTCGGCTGCTTCGCCATGACCGAGATCGGCCACGGCTCCGACGTGCAGAACCTGGAGACCACCGCGGTGTTCGACTCGGAGACCGGTGAGCTCGTGGTCCACACCCCCACCCCGTCGGCGGTCAAGGAGTACATCGGCGGGGCAGCCCTGCACGCACGCATGGCCGCCGTGTTCGCGCAGCTGATCACCGCCACCCCGGACGGGGCCGAGCAGGACCATGGCGTGCACTGCGTCCTCGTGCCGATCCGGGACGAGGACGGCCGGCCCCTGCCCGGGGTCACCACCACGGACGACGGGCTCAAGGGCGGACTGCGCGGCGTCGACAACGGCCGGATCGCCTTCGACCGCGTGCGGGTGCCGCGGGAGAACCTGCTCAACCGCTACGGCGACGTCGACGAGCAGGGCCGCTACTCGTCGCCGATCGAGAGTCGAAGCCGACGGTTCTTCACCATGCTGGGCACGCTGATCCGGGGCCGGGTCAGCGTCGGCGGGTCGGCGAGTTCCGCGGCGCGGGTGGCCTTGGAGATCGCAGTGCGCTACGCGGAGCAGCGCCGCCAGTTCAGCGTGCCCGGGGGCGCAGCCGACGACGCCGCTGCGCCCGACGGCGGCGGCCCCCGCCGGACCGGCGAGGTGCTGTTGATGGACTACCTGCAGCACCAGCGACGCCTGCTGCCGCTGCTCGCCCGCAGCTACGCGCTGGGGTTCGCGCAGAACGAGCTGGTCTCCAAAATGCACGACCTGCAGATCGTCGCCGAGCCGGATCCGCATGAGCAGCGCGAACTGG
>CAYVJJ010000131.1:0-7214 GCA_964451655.1 uncultured Mycobacteriaceae bacterium
TGCACGGCCTCGAGGGGTTCACCGACGCCGGCCATGCCGTGCGCATCGCCACCGCGCACCTTCTGGACACGCTGGAATCGGAACCGGTCGCCAGCTTCGACATCGACGCGCTGCTCGACTACCGCTCACGGCGCCCGGTGATGACCTTCCGCAACAACCAATTCACCGATTACGCTTCCCCCAGGCTGGACCTGCACCGCGTGCTGGACGCGGACGGCGTGCCGTTCCTGCTTCTGTCCGGCCTCGAACCGGATCTGCAGTGGGAGCGGTTCACCAGCGCGGTGTGCACACTCATCGAGGAACTGGGCGTGGAGCGCACGATCGGCCTCAGCGCCATTCCGATGGCGGTGCCGCACACCCGGCCCACCGGCATCACCGGGCATTCGGGGAACAGCGAGATCCGCGGCGATTACCACAAGTGGGACGGTGAGATGTCGATCCCCGGCAGCGCCGCCGGCCTGCTCGAGCTGCGGCTGACCGACCTCGACCACCCCACCTTGGGCTTCGCGGTGCACGTGCCGCACTACCTGGCGCAGTCCGACTATCCGGCGGCCGCGGAGAAGCTGCTGGAATCTGTCATGGAGAACACCGCACTGAACCTCCCGCTGAGCGACCTCGGCACGGCTTCAGCGCGCGTACGCGAGCAGATCGACACCCAAGTGCAGGGCAACGAGGAAGTGGCCGGCGTCGTCACGGCGCTGGAGAACCAGTACGACGCCTACGTCACCGCTGAAGAGCGGCGGTCGTCACTGCTCGCCGAGGAGGGCGATCTCCCCAGCGGCGACGAGCTCGGCGCCGAGTTCGAAAGGTTCCTGGCCGAGCAATTCGGCGGGCAGGGCAAGCCCGGCGACCAACCCGGCTCACCGTTCGACCCGCGGCCGGGCGCACCGGGTCAAGAGCCGCCGCGGGGCACGGACCGGAGCGGGGATTCCGGCCGGGAGGACTCCGGCGAGGACCAGGACCCGGACGGCGGGGACTCCGGCGTGGGCTGACCACACCCCGGATCGACCGGCCGGACACTCCGCATAGGCTGGACGGATGCTGCTCAGCGACAGGATCCCGGTGGACCCCACCGACGAGGACGCGATATACGAGCGTTTCGTCGAGTGGGCGCAGGACTCCGGGCTCTCGCTGTATCCGGCTCAGGACGAGGCGGTGATGGAACTGGTCTCCGGCGCCAACGTCGTGCTCGCCACCCCGACAGGTTCCGGCAAGTCCCTCGTCGCCGTCGCCGCCCATTTCCTCGCTTTCTGCCAGGGCCGCCGCACCTTCTACACGGCGCCGATCAAGGCGCTGGTCTCGGAGAAGTTCTTCGCACTGTGCGAGGTCTTCGGGGCCGACAACGTAGGCATGATGACCGGCGACGCCGCGGTGAACGCCGACGCCCCCATCGTCTGCGCCACCGCCGAGATCGTGGCCAATCTGGCGCTGCGCGAGGGCCCCGCATCCGGCATCGGCCAGGTGGTGATGGACGAGTTCCACTTCTACGCCGAGCCGGAGCGCGGCTGGGCATGGCAGGTGCCTCTGCTCGAATTGCCCCGCGCCCAGTTCCTCTTGATGTCCGCCACCCTCGGAGACGTCACCTTCCTGCGTGAGGACCTCACCCGCCGCACAGGCCGGTCGACCGCGCTCGTCGCCGGCGCCGAACGCCCGGTGCCGTTGACGTTCTCCTACGCGATGACCCCCGTGCACGAGACGATCGAGACGCTCGTGGCCGACGACCTCAGTCCCGCGTACGTAGTCCACTTCACGCAGGCGGCGGCGTTGGAGCGCGCGCAGTCGCTGACCAGCGTCAAGCTGACATCCAAGGACGGCAAGGCCGAGATCGCCGCCGCCCTGGAGGGGTTCCGCTTCACCACCCGGTTCGGCCGCACCCTCCGTCGGCTCCTGCAGCACGGCATCGGGGTGCACCACGCCGGGATGCTCCCCAAATACCGGCGGCTGGTCGAACGGCTCGCGCAGGAGGGGCTGCTCACCGTCATCTGCGGCACCGACACGTTGGGAGTGGGCATCAACGTGCCGATCCGCACCGTGCTGTTCACCGGGCTGTCGAAGTTCGACGGCGTGCGCACCCGGCACCTGAAGGCCCGCGAGTTCCACCAGATCGCCGGTCGTGCGGGCCGGGCGGGATACGACACGGCGGGCACCGTCGTGGTGCAGGCGCCGGACCACGACATCGAGAACGCCCGTCTGCTGGCGAAGGCCGGCGACGACCCGAAGAAGCGCCGCAAGATCCGCCGCAAGAAGCCGCCCGAGGGGTTCGTGTCCTGGAGCGAGCAGACCTTCGACAAGCTCGTGGCCGCCGAACCCGAGCCCCTCGTCTCCCGGTTCAGCGTCGGCAATGCGATGCTGCTCAACGTCATCGCGCGCCCCGGCAACTGCTTCGACGCGATGCGCGGCCTGCTGGAGGACAACCACGAGCCGCGTGCCCGGCAGCGCCGGCACATCCTGCGCGCGGTCCGGTTGTACCGGAGCCTGCGCGAGGCCGGCGTGGTCGAGCAGCTTGACAGTCCCGATGCGGACGGCCGATGGGCGCGCCTGACGGTGGACCTGCAGGCGAACTTCGCGCTCAACCAGCCGCTGTCCCCCTTCGCGCTGGCCGCCTTCGAGCTGCTGGACCCCGATTCGCCGTCGTACGCGCTGGACGTGATCTCGGTGGTCGAGTCCACCCTCGACGACCCGCGCAAGGTGCTCATGGCGCAGCAGCATGCGGCGCGCGGCGAGGCGGTGGCGCAGATGAAGGCGGACGGCCTCGAGTACGAGGAGCGCATGGAGCTGCTCGAGGAGGTGACGTGGCCCAAGCCGCTCGAAGGACTTCTGGCCCCCGCCTACGAGACCTACCGGCAGACGCACCCGTGGCTCAGCGAGTTCGCGCTCTCGCCCAAATCGGTGGTACGCGACATGGTGGAAAGCGCCATGACCTTCTCCGACCTGATCGGCCGCTACGGGCTGTCCCGCTCCGAGGGCACCGTCCTGCGGTACCTGGCCGACGCCTACCGTGCCCTGCGCCAGACCGTGCCGGTGGAGATCCGCAGCGAGGAGCTCGACGACATCATCGAGTGGCTCGGCGAGCTGATCCGGCAGGTCGATTCGAGCCTGCTCGACGAGTGGGAGGAGCTGGTCGACCCGGATTCACCCACGCAGGAGGTCGCCGAGAAGGCCTTTCACGGTGAGACCGCACGGTCGATCACGGCGAACCCGCGCGCCTTCCGGGTCATGCTGCGCAACGCCATGTTCCATCTCGTGCAACTCATCGCCCGCGAGGATTGGGACGCGATGGCCGAGCTCGATTTCGATCCCACCGCCGACGAGTGGGCGGAGGCGTTCGTCCCGTTCTTCGACGAGTACGGTGAACTGCTCACCGGGCCAGGGGCACGCGGCCCCCGGCTGTTCAGCGCCGCCGAGGCCGTGGACGAGGACGGCGAGCCCACGTGGCGGCTGCGGCAGACGCTCGACGATCCCGACGGCGACCACGGATGGGCGCTGGTGGCCGAGGTGGACATGGCGGCCTCGGAGGCCTCCGGCGAGGTGGTCCTCGGCACTCTGTCGGTGGTGTCCGGATGAGGAAGCCCCCCGCGAACAACCTGTCCGATGTCGAGTCGATGCACTTTCTGCGCGCCGTTGTCCGACTTGCGGACGCCGCCGCGGTCAAGCGCGTCGCGCGCCTGCGCGCCCGGCACCCCGACGAGGACGCGGATGCGCTTGCCCGGCGCACGCGGGCCGCCTACCTGGCCGCGGTCACCACCTCGGGCGCCGCCGCCGGGGCGACGGCGTTCGCGCCGGGGGTCGGCACCATCGCCGCATTCGCCTCGGTCGGTGCCGAGAAATCCTGGTTCGTCCTCGCCTCCGCGGTGCATGTCCTGACGGTGCTGCGTCTGCACGGGGTCGACGCCGAGGATCCCGCGCGGGCCAGAGAAATGGTTCTGGCCGCCTTCGAGGGCGCCGCGCGGGTGCGCGACGCGGAGTCGGGCCGTGCCGGCACGGATGACTCGACCGGTACCGGCACGGAGGACCCCGCGCCGGAGGCGGCCGCTGCTCGGGCCCGCGGGCCGCAGCGTGACGGGCGCGAGCGCAGCGGGCGCACCGCCGCCGGCGGGCTCGGCTCCACCCTGGCCGGGGCCGTGTCGCGGCGCGCCGTCGATCGGATAGGCCGCAGCGTCGGAGGCCGGTTCGCCGCCACGTGGGGGTCACGGAAGGGACTGATGGCGGCGGGGCGGGCCGCTCCGTTCGGGTTGGGCGCTCTGCTCAGCGGCGGGACCAACCTCGCCCTGGCGCAGGCGGTGCTGCGCGCGACCGACGGTCTCGCCGACGAGTTGCGCCGCACGTGAACGCCGGAACCCGGCGCCGGGCCACGACACAGCGTCCCGGTGCACTTAGGATCGACGGCGTACCACCTGCGCGGCGGCGCACGTCGCCCCGCCCCCGGTGAGGACCGCACCGAGCAGAAGGGGCCCCGGCCATGGACAACGCAACCGCACGCGCCCGATTCGCCGAGCTCCGCGGAGCTTCGGGGGTCGCCCCCGCGGAGCTCGACGGATTGTGGGCCGCGCTCGAGCCGCTCCGGGCGGAGGACCTGTTGGGACGATGGGAGGGGGACGAGTTCGACACCGGTCACCCCATGAACGGACGGCTCGCCGAGGCCCGCTGGTATGGCAAGACCATGCGCAGCATCGACGACGTGGACCCGATCGTCTGCCGCGCGGAGGACGGCTCGCTGTTCTCGAACACGGACCTGAGCCGCGGCGCCGCCAGCCTGTGGGACGTCGAGTTCCGCGGCGAGGTGACCGCGACGATGGTCTACGACGGGATTCCCGTGTTCGACCACTTCAAGAGGGTGGACGGGAACACCGTGATGGGCGTGATGAACGGCAAGCGTCAGCGCAGCGAACCCAGCCTGTTCTACTTTCTGCTCGAACGCGTCGGATAGCGGCCCGCGCCCCCGAGGCATGCGCCTGTCGAGGTTGCGCCCGGGCCGGCGCACGGCCCCGCCCGTCAGCGCGACCGTGCGCCGTCGTGCGCCTCGCGGTTGATCCGGCGGTTCTCCGCGCGCACCTTCGATTGCACCTCGCGCTCGCGCCGCAGCCACGCGGGACGGTCGGCCAGCAGTGCCTCGATCTGCTCGGTGGTGAGCGCCTCGTCGATGCCCGCACGCGCCAAACCGGAGATGGACACCCCGAGCTTCTCCGCCACGACGGGGCGCGGGTGGGGGCCGTTCGCCCGCAGCTCCACCAGCCACGGTGGAGGATCCTGCTCCATCGCCGCCATCTCGTCGCGCGAGACGCTGCCGTCGCGGAACTCCGCGGGCGTCGCCGGCAGGTGGACGCCGAGCTTCTTGGCGGCGGTGG
The DNA here is from genome assembly GCA_964451655.1 of uncultured Mycobacteriaceae bacterium. Taxonomy (GTDB): domain Bacteria; phylum Actinomycetota; class Actinomycetes; order Mycobacteriales; family Mycobacteriaceae; genus Tomitella. Next base: position 5,346 of record CAYVJJ010000131.1, read on the forward strand.
ACGGCTTGAGCAGCTGGGGCTTTCTGCGCGCGGTCATGGGCACGAGGATATCCGCCGGCCACGAGGTGTCTGCGTGCGGTGCGCGGCGCCGGCGCGGGCGGTTCAATCCCGGAACCGCGGCGGCCGCCCTTCGGTGCGCGCCGTAGTGGCCTCCTCGAAATTCCCGGTCAGAAGGCGGATCAGCAGCTGGCCCAGCCCCTCCTGGTGCATGTGAGCGCTCAGGCTCGACGCCTCCATCCCCGACCACAGCGTGCGCTTGGTCAGCTCGATGCCCGGGCGCGAGAACCCGGAGATCGCCTCGCCCATCGTGTAGCACGTCTCGAGCAGGTCGCCGGGCTCGGTGAGCCGCGAGACCAGGCCGATACGCTCGGCCTCGTCCGCGCCGACGTCCCGCCCGGTCAGCATGATCTCCGAGGCCCGCGAACTGCCGATCGCGCGGGGAAGCAGGTAGCTCAGCCCGAGCTCGCTGGCGGTGAGCCCGTTGTTGATGCCCGCCGCACGGAAATACGCCTCCGGCGAGGCGACGCGGATGTCGGTGGCCAGCGCCAGGCACAGGCCGCCGCCGATCGCCGCGCCGTTGATCGCCGAGATCACCGGCTGGTGCATGGAGCGCAGCGTGGTCACCACCTGGTCGAGGATCTCCATCGAGCGCAGCGCCGTGGTGACCCGCGTGAGGCCCTCGGTGTGCGGGATGCGGCCCGCCGACTGCTGGTCCGCCCCCGAACAGAAGCCTCTCCCCGACCCGGTCAGCACCACGGCGCGCACCGTGTTGTCGTTGCTTATGCGCTCAAGCCGCTCACGCAGCGGCACCATGACGTCGAACGCCATGGCGTTCATCCGCTCCGGACGGTTGAGGGTCACGAGCGCGATCTCCGGCCGCGGCCGATCCACGAGAACGAATTCCATTCCACGACACTACGAAACAGAGGCGACTCGCGGGGCGGTTCTTCCACCGCGCACCTCGCGCGACCGGGCGGGTCGACGGTACGCTGAGCGCGTGCCCGACGACGCGCCCACCGGCCCTCCCGAGGACGACGCCGGCCAGGACGACGCCGGCGGAAGACCGCGGTTCCGCCTGGCGTTCACCGGCGGCGCGACGCCCGGAAAGTGGGCGCGCGTGTGGGAGAAGCGGTTCCCGGACGTGCCGATCGACCTGCTTCCTCTCGAATCCGCGGAGGGCCTGGCCTCCGTCCGCGCCGGCGATGCCGATGCGGCGCTGGTGCGCCTGCCCTTCGACCGCGCCGGACTGCACGCGATCCCGCTGTACACCGAGACGACGGTCGTGGTGATGCCGAAGGACCATGTGCTCACTCTGCTCGACGTCGTCACCCCCGCGGACCTGGCCGAGGAGATCGTGCACCACCCCCTCGACGACGTGCTCGGCTGGCCGGCGCCCCCGGGGGTCCTGTCGGTTCAGCGCCCCACCTCCACGCCGGACGCGCTCGAACTGGTGCTCGCCGGTGTCGGGCTCGTGGCGCTGCCCCAATCGCTGGCCCGCCTGCATCACCGCAATGGACTGGTCCACCGGCCGTTGGAGGCTCGCGTGAACGCAGCCGACACCGACGCCGCCGACGACGACGCAGGACCGGCCGGCCAGGGCGACGCAGACCACGACGACGCACCGCCCGCAGCCGCACCGGTGGCCCGCTCACAGATGGCGCTGGCCTGGCGCGCGGACCGTTCGACCGAGCTCATGGACGAGTTCATCGGCATCGTCCGCGGCCGCACCGCGCGCAGTTCCCGCGGCACCGGCGGCGGTGCACGCGGCGGCCGCGCGACAACGCGCGGGTCCTCGGACCGCACAGCCGGCAACGGCGTGCCGGCAGATGGCCCCTCCGGCCGGCGCGGAGGCCGCCCGGCCCGCGGCGG
>CAYVJJ010000132.1:0-7176 GCA_964451655.1 uncultured Mycobacteriaceae bacterium
GCCGTCTTCTTCGCCGCCGTCTTCTTCGCCGGAGTCTTCTTCGCCGCCGTCTTCTTCGCCGGCGCTTTGGCACGCCGATCCGCCAGCAATTCCGATGCCCGGTCCACGGTCATCGACTCGATCTCGTCGCCCTTGCGGAGGCTGGCATTGACTTCACCGTCGGTGACATAGGGGCCGAACCGGCCGTCCTTGATCACCATCGCGTTGCCGGTCGACGGGTCGTCGCCCAGTTCCCGCAGCGGCGGTTTCGCGGCCTGGCGGCCACGGCGTTTGGGCTCGGCGTAGATCTTCAGAGCCTCGTCAAGGGTGATCGAGAAGATCTGCTCCTCGGTGGACAACGAGCGTGAGTCCGTGCCCTTCTTCATGTAGGGCCCGTACCGCCCGTTCTGTGCGGTGATCTCATCACCGGACTCCGGGTCGACTCCCACCACCCTCGGCAGCGACAGCAGCGTGAGTGCATCGTCGAGTGTGATCGTCGACAGGTCCATCGACTTGAACAGCGACGCAGTGCGCGGTTTGGGCCCGGACTTCTTCGTGGCCTTCTTCGCCGGAGTCTTCTTCGCGGCGGACTTCTTCGCCGGGGTCTTCTCCGCCGCGGACTTCTTCGCCGGCGCCCCGGCCGGGTCCTCGCCCGCCGCAGGCTTGCCAGAGTCCGGCGCCTCGTCCGGATCGGGCAGCACCTCGGTCACGTACGGGCCGAAGCGTCCCTCCTTGGCCAGGATCCGGTGCCCCGTTGCGGGGTCCACGCCCAGCTCGCGCCCCTCCTGCGGAGTGGCGAAGAGCTTTTCGGCGACCTCCACGGTGAGCTCGTCCGGCGAGATGGAGTCGGTGAGGTTCGCGCGCTGCGAGGCCGGCTCGCCGTCGTCCCCCGTGACAGTGCGCTCCAGGTACGGGCCGTAGCGTCCGACCCGCACGTACACCGGGCGCCCCTCGGAGTCGTCGAAGACGCGGATCGAGTTGACCTCCCGCGCGTCGATGTCCTCCAGGTTGCCGCCCACGAGTTTCTTGAGCCCGCCGGAACCGGACAGCGTGCCCGCCGGGTCGGCGGTGTTGCCGAAGTAGAAGTCGGTGAGCCAGTCGACCCGCCGTTGCGCGCCTTCCGCGATCTCGTCGAGCTCGTCCTCCATGGTGGCGGTGAAGTCGAAGTCGACCAGGCGGCCGAAGTGCGCCTCCAGCAACCCCACCACCGCGAACGCCACCCACGCGGGGACCAGCGCGCTGCCGCGCTTGTAGACGTACCCGCGGTCCTGGATGGTCTTGATGATCGACGCGTACGTGGACGGGCGGCCGATCCCCAGGTCCTCGAGCGCCTTGACCAGGCTCGCCTCCGTGTAGCGCGACGGGGGCGTGGTGGTGTGCCCCTCGGGACGCAGCTCGGTGGCCGTGACCGCCTTTCCCTCCGACAGGTACGGGAGCCGACGCTCGGCGTCGTCGGCCTCTCCGCCGGCCTCGGCGTCCACCGTCTCCACGTAGGCCTTGAGGAAACCGGGGAAGGTGATCGTTCGCCCGGAGGCGGAGAACACGCACTCCTCACCGCTGCGGGCCGTGCCGGTGATCTTCAGGCTCAGCGTGACGCCCCGCGCATCGGCCATCTGCGAGGCCACCGTGCGCTGCCAGATCAGTTCGTAGAGCCGGAACTCGTCGCCGTCGAGCTGCCCGTGGAGCTGGCCGGGCGTCGTGAAGTGGTCGCCCGCGGGACGGATCGCCTCGTGCGCCTCCTGGGCGTTCTTGACTTTGCGCGTGTACTGGCGCGGGCTGGAGTGCACGTACTCGGGACCGTAGAGTTCGCCCGCCTGGTCGCGCGCGGCCCGGATGGCCGACTCGGACAGCGTCGTCGAGTCCGTGCGCATGTAGGTGATATGGCCGTTCTCGTACAGCTTCTGCGCCACCCGCATGGTGCGCTCGGCCGAGAACCGCAGCTTGCGGCCCGCCTCCTGCTGCAGCGTGGACGTCATGAACGGGGCGTAGGGACGCCGGGTGTAGGGCTTCTCCTCTGCAGAGGAGACCGTCAGGTCGGTGCCGCGCAGCGACTCGGTCAGGGCGTTGGCGCGGGCCTCGTCGACCAGGGTGACCCCGGCGGAATTGCTGCGCTTGCCCTCCTTGAGCGCGCCGTCCTGCCCGAAGTCGCGCCCCGTCGCCACACGCCTGCCGTCGATCGACTGGAGCTTGGCGCCGAAGGACCGGGGGGCCGCGTCCGCACCGGCGTCCAGCGTGGCGGCGATGTCCCAGTAGTCGGCCGCGGTGAACGCCATCCTCTCGCGCTCGCGCTGCACGATGATGCGGGTCGCCACCGACTGGACACGGCCGGCGGACAGCTTGGGCATCACCTTCTTCCACAGCACCGGGGAGACCTCGTAGCCGTAGAGGCGGTCGAGGATGCGCCGGGTCTCCTGCGCATCGACCAGGTCCTGGTCCAGATCGCGCGGGTTTTCCGCGGCGGCCAGGATGGCGGGCTTGGTGATCTCGTGGAACACCATGCGCTTGACGGGCACCTTGGGTTTGAGGGCCTCCAGCAGATGCCAGGCGATGGCCTCGCCCTCGCGGTCGCCGTCTGTGGCGAGATAAAGCTCGTCGACATCCTTGAGCAGGGATTTCAGCTCGGTGACCGTGGACTTCTTGTCAGGGCTCACCACGTACAGCGGTTCGAAGCCATGGTCCACGTTCACGCCGAGGCGCGCCCACTTCTCGCCCTTGTACTTGGCGGGCACGTCGGCCGCGCCGCGCGGAAGGTCGCGGATGTGGCCGCGGGAGGACTCGACGACGTAGCCGGCACCCAGATAATTGGCGATGGTGCGGGCCTTGGCCGGGGACTCGACGATCACGAGCCGCCGGGGAACCGACCCGCCGGTCCCCCGTTCCGCGTCGGAACCCTGCTTCGTTGCCACCTGCTGACCAAACCCTTCCCGAGTCACGACCCTTCCCGGGCCACGCCGCTCGCGCCGTCGACGCCGCCGCTATCGGAACACGACCATACTCAGCGACCGCAGTCCCTGCGCAAGGCCGACCGTGCGCAACACCCGCGGCCCCGGCGTCGTCACCACACTTGCATACAGCACCGACGCGTCCGCAGCCGACGGTTCCGCTCAGGCGGATGGGCCGGTGGCCACAGCGCCGGGGATCAGACGGACGGCCACACGCCGGACGGGGCCTGCGGGGGCGGCTCGCCGATGTTCTCGGTGAGCCGGGACAGCCGCCGCCGGCCTGTCACCCGCGCCGCCGGCCCTCCGCCGCGCGGGCCGATGAGGGTGACGGCGATCCCCGCCCGGGCCAGCGCTGCGGCCAGCGGCTGATGGGTCTGTTCCGCGTGCGGGTCGAGCCCCAGGAGCCAGTGGCCGTCCACCAGGCGTCCCGCCGCGATCGACCAGGCCCGCAAAGCGCGCGCCGACGGCGTCCACCCGTCCGGCACCTGCTTGACCGCGCCCTTCATCCAACGGCGCGCGAGCGGCTCGAGTTCCCGCACGTGGGCCGTCCGGGCCAGCGGGCGCCCCTCGTCCGTCTCCAGGGCCTCCGCTGCCACCGGGTTCTCCGGCACGGCGGGCACCGTCGCCTCCGCCTCCGCCTCCGACGACGCGGCCCGCCCCGCCGCCACGGCCTGCTCCATCATCTCCACGATGGCCTCGGCGCGCCACGGCGCGTCCACCACAACCGAGACCCGCACGCCGGCCGCGGTGATCACGCATTGCCCTCCGGCCGCAAGAAGCCCCGCCAGATCCGACGGATCCGGCGGCTGGGATTCGGCCGCGAAAAAGGACAACTGCATCCGCGAATACTATCGTCGCAGCACCGTCACGGAGTGTCATGGATTGCGCACGGCGAACCGGCGGACCGCCTCGCCGGGCGCACCGCGGTCTCCTGACGGCCGCGACGAACGTACGACGGGAGTGATCCGGTGACAGGAGTGCGGCGGTGACGGGCGCGTCGTTCGGCCGTGACCTGCTCACCCACGTGCTCGCGGGTGCGCATGCCCCCGAGGTCCTCACGCACTCGGTGGACCTGCCCGGGCGCGAGTCGGACTGCACGCCATGGCCGCAGTGGGCCCATCCCTCGGTGGTCGCTGCTCTGCGCGCCACCGGAGTACCGCGGCCCTGGCGGCATCAGACGGCGACCGCCGAGCATGCGCATTCCGGTCGGCACGTCGTGGTGTCCACCGGAACAGCATCGGGCAAGTCGCTCGGCTATCAGCTTCCGGTGCTCACCGACCTGTCGGCGGACCCCCGCGCCACCGCCCTGTACCTGTCGCCCACCAAGGCGCTGGGCGCCGACCAGCTGCGGGCCGCCGCAGCGTTGTGCCGGGAGATCGAGGCGCCGGAGCACACGGCCGACGCACACACCGGACAGTGCAGCCCGCATCCCTCCCCGGCGCCCGTGCACCCCGCCGCATACGACGGCGATACTCCCCGCGAGGTGCGTGAGTGGGTGCGCGCACACTCGCGCTGGGTGTTCACGAACCCGGACATGCTGCACCTGAGCATGCTCGCCGGACACGCACGTTGGGGTCAGTTCTTCCGGCGCCTGCGCTACGTCGTCATCGACGAGTGCCACTCGTACCGCGGCGTGTTCGGCTCCAACGTGGCACTGGTGCTGCGGCGGCTGCGGCGGCTGTGCGCGCGGTTCGGCGCCCGCCCCGTGTTCGTGCTCGCCAGCGCCACCACCTCGCATCCCGGGCAGGCCGCGTCACGCCTGATCGGCGCCGACGTGGTGGAGGTGACCGACGACGCCTCACCCCACGGACCCCGCACTGTCGCGCTCTGGGAGCCGCCGCTGATGCCGGAGGTCACCGGGGAGAACGGCGCCCCCGTCCGGCGGTCCGCGGGCGCGGAGGCGGCGCGGATCATGGCGGACTTGGTGGTCGAAGGCGCCCGCACTCTCACGTTCGTCCGTTCACGCAAGGGCGCCGAGATCACCGCGCTCACCGCCGCCGGACTGGTCGCCGAGGCCGACCCGGAGCTCGCCCACCGCATCGCCTCCTACCGGGCGGGCTATCTGGCCGAGGACCGGCGCGCGCTGGAACAACGGCTCGCCGACGGCGACCTGCTGGGGGTGGCCACGACGAACGCCCTGGAACTGGGGGTGGACATCGCCGGTCTCGACGCCGTGGTGGTGGCGGGGTATCCGGGCACGGTCGCCTCGTTCTGGCAGCAGGCCGGGCGCGCGGGCCGGCGCGGCGAGGGGTCGCTGGTGGTGCTCGTGGCCCGCGGCGATCCGCTGGACACCTACTTGGTGCACCATCCCGAGGCGCTGCTCGAGCGGCCCGTCGAAGCGACGGTCACCGACCCTGCGAATCCGTATGTCCTCGGACCCCAGCTACTGTGCGCTGCAGTGGAATCACCGCTGACCGATGCCGAAACGGTGGAGTTAGACGCCGCCGGGGTGGTGGCGGAGCTCGTCGACGAAGGGCTGTTGCGGCGCCGGCGCGACGGCTGGTATCCCACCGCCGGGGTCCGCCCCCACGGCGCAGTGGACATCCGCGGGTCCGGCGGCATCGAGGTGGCGATCGTCGAGGGTGACACCGGCCGCCTGCTCGGCACCGTCGACTCCGGCCGGGCGCCGGCGACGATCCACCCCGGAGCGGTGCACATTCATCAGGGCGAGTCGTTCGTGGTGGACGAGCTCGACCTGGACGACGGCGTGGCACTGGTGCACGCCGAGGAGCCCGAGTGGACCACCCATTCGCGTGAGGACACCTCGATCGAGATCACCGAGGTGCACGCGCGCGACGACTTCGGCGCGGTGACGGTGGCGTCGGTGTCGGTGGAGGTGACCCACCAGGTGGTCGGGTTCCTGCGCACGCTGCACTCCGGCGAGGTGCTCGACCGTGTGGACCTCGACATGCCTCCGGGAGTATTACCCACCCGCGCGGTGATGTTCGCGGTCACGCCGGAACTGCTCACGGATGCGGGCCTGGTGGAGGCGGACTGGCCGGGCGCGCTGCACGCCGCCGAGCACGCCGCCATCGGGCTGCTGCCGCTGGTGGCGACGTGCGACAGATGGGACATCGGCGGGGTGTCCACCGCGCTGCACGCCGACACCGGCCTGCCCACCGTCTTCGTCTACGACGGCCACCCGGGCGGCGCCGGATTCGCCGACCGCGGCCATGCCGAGCTGCGGCGCTGGCTACGCGCAACCCGCGATGCGGTGCGGGCCTGCGAGTGCGCGAGCGGATGCCCATCCTGCATCCAGTCCCCCAAGTGCGGCAACGGGAACGACCCGCTGTCCAAGAGCGGCGCCATCACCGTCCTCACCGCAGTACTCGCGCAACTGTGCGCGCCTGCAGTCGACGTGTGAGCATCCCCCGTCAGTCACGGTAAAGCCCTGTCGGCGTGAGCGGGCCGGCAGCGCGCCGGCTACCCCGGGTGCCACCCGGCGCGCGCCACCGCCGCCGCCTCACCCGGCCCCGGCATCCCCGCCAACGGGAGGCCCACCGCCGCGCGTACCAGCACCGTTCTGCCCTCGACGGTGCATTCCCCGAGCCGCGCCCCGTTGCCCGACGCCACGTGCTCTGCCGCCACGCACGCATCGTGCCCCTGCGACAGCGCCGCAGCCGCCGCGAGCGCCGCCAGGTCGGCCGCCGACTGCGCACCATGGCGCGCCACGACCGCCCCGCCGACCTGCACGCCGAGCACCGTGAGCGACAACAGCGCCAGCATCGCGAACGCCGCGAACACACTCGCGCCGCCCGCATCCCCGCGCCCCGGATTCATTCCGGCTCGACCCCGGGCCCGACCCCCGGCTCGACGGCCGCCACCGCGCGCGCCGACAACGTCAGCGGCAGCAGCGGAACTGCGACGGCCACCCGGGCGGTGACGGTGCCGTCGCCGGCCTCAACCGCGATCCGCGCGCCCGGCATCACCTCGCGCCCCACCTTCTCCGCGCGCCCGTCTCCCCGCGCGGCCAGCCGAGCCACCTCTCTCGCCGAGTCGACGCACCGCACCTGGGTCACCACCGCCATCACCGCCGCAACGCACGCGACCACCACTGTGATCAGGGCTGCGAGCGCAATCGCCGCTTCAACGGTGGCCATTCCGCGGTCCCCACCGCATTCGGACCTCGGCGCCGCTCGGCCGCGCCCGCAGCCCGGGCGGCGCGCCGCCCTCCGCGCGCCGCCCGGTCGGCTGGTCGGCATCACACGTCGGTGCTCAGCGCATCGTCGATGATGCCGCTCAACGCGGAGACGAT
>CAYVJJ010000133.1:0-7173 GCA_964451655.1 uncultured Mycobacteriaceae bacterium
GGTTCGCCCCCGGCGAGTTCCTCGTCACCTGGGTCGAATCGCAGCCGATCCACAAACCGACACAGGAGTACCAGGTGATCGACGCGGCGCTCGGTGTCATCGAACGCGGCACCTATCGTGTGGAGGACGCGGTGCGCGAGCAGCCCTGGCTCCCCAACGGCCCCATCCCCCTGCACACCACATGGACGCTCGACGTCCAGGCGGACGCTGCTGCGGCGGCGGGCGATGCGCCGCGCGAACCCGCCCTGCGGCACCGGGCGCATCCGGCGCCCGGAGACGGGGCCCGGGCGTGAGCACGGCGACGATCGTCGGCAGCGGGCCCAACGGGCTCGCTGCCGCCGTGTACCTGGCGCGCAACGGCGTGGAGGTGACGGTGCTCGAGGCCGCGGGCGACATCGGCGGCGGCACGCGCAGCGGCGAGCTCACGCTTCCCGGGCTGGTGCACGATCACTGCTCGGCCTTCCACCCCATGGGCGCCGCGTCCCCGTACCTTCAGACGCTGGGCCTCGAGCGCCACGGGCTCACATGGCGTCACCCGGAGATCGACTGCGCCCACCCGCTCGACGGTGCCGAGGCGGCGCTGCTGTACCGGTCGGTGGAGTACACGGCGGAGGGGCTGGGGGCCGACGGTCCGCGCTGGCGCCGGATGTTCGCCGACCTCGCCGACGGCTTCGACGCGCTCGCATCGGATCTCATGCGCCCGGCCCTGAACGTCCCCCGCCATCCGGTGCGGCTGGGGTTGTTCGGCCCGCGGGCGCTGCTGCCGGCCACCACCGCCTCCCGGTGGTTCCGCACCCGCGCCGGGCGGGCACTGTTCGGCGGGATCGCCGCCCACGCTTACACCCGGCTGGATCGTCCGGCCACCTCCGCGGTGGGCCTGATGATCGCCGCCGCGGGACACCGGTACGGGTGGCCGGTGGCCGAAGGCGGCTCCGCCGCTATCGCACGCGCGCTCGCCGCCGAGCTGTCCGAGCACGGCGGCAGCATCCGCACCGGCGTCCGAGTCCGATCCCGCGCGGACATTCCGCCGTCGGATCTCGTACTCCTGGACGTCGCGCCGCGGAACGCCGCCGCCATCTACGGCGACGACCTGCCGCCACGCATCGCCCGCGGCTACCGCCGGTACCGGCACGGCCCCGCCGCATTCAAGGTCGACTTCGCCGTGGACGGCGAAGTGCCCTGGAGCGACCCCCGGTGCCGGCGCGCCGGAACCGTGCACGTGGGCGGGGACTTCGGCGAGATCGCGGACGCCGAGCGCGCAGTGGCCGAAGGCCGGATGCCCGAGCGCCCCTTCGTCCTCGTCGGGCAGCAGTACACGGCGGATCCGGGCCGGTCCCGCGACGGAATCAACCCCCTGTACGCCTACGCGCACGTACCCGCCGGGTTCGCCGGCGACGCCGGTGACGCGATCGCCGCGCAGATAGAGCGTTTCGCCCCCGGATTCCGCGACCGCATCGTCGCCACGACATCCACCTCGGTGCGCGGCCTGGAGGACAGCAACCCGAATCAGATCGGCGGGGACATCATCGGCGGCTCGAATGCGGGCCTGCAGATGCTCTTCCGGCCGCGGCCGGCCGCGGACCCGTACTCGATGGGCATACCCGGCGTGTTCCTGTGCTCATCATCCACCCCTCCCGGCGCCGGGGCGCACGGGATGTGCGGCGTCGGCGCGGCGCGATCAGGACTGCGGCACCTGCGCCGTCAGCGGGGCGCGTCATGACGGCCGAGCGCCGGGGCACCGCCGAGCCGGACCCGACCGCCGTCGCCGACGCCGCGCAGATCGCGCGCCGGATATCCGGCAGGAAGCCGGAGATCGTGCGCACCATGTCGGATCTGCTCGCGCGGGAGATCGATCGCCTCGACGAGGACCCGCAACTGGTGGAGATGCTCCATGCGAGCGTCGAGGCCAACGTGAGCACCATCCTGCACGTGCTGACCAACGACATCTCCCTCGAGCATCTCTCGCCGGCGACCGCCGCCGTCGAATACGCGCACCGGCTCGCCCAGCGTGAGGTGTCGTCGCACTCGCTGGTCCGCGCCTATCACATGGGACAGGACGACCTGCTGCGCGTGGTGTTCGCCGAAGTCGAGCACTCGGAGCTGACCGCCGGGCGCGCGATGGCGGTACTGCGCTACATCTCCGAGGTGGCATACCGGTACATCGACTGGATCACGCTGTACGTGTTCGAGGCGTACGAGCGCGAGCGCCGCCGGTGGATGGGTGCGCAAGGCAACGTCCACTCGACCACGATCCACGGGCTGCTCGCCGGCACCGGCACAACGGAGGCCACGTTCGAGGCGGAGACGCGCTACCGGCTGGACCGTGTCCACGTCGCGGTGATCCTGTGGAGCACCGACGTCGCCCACGCCGGCGCGCTGCACCACCTCGACGACCACATCCGTGCAATCGGCCGGGAGATGACCGCCGACGGCGAGCCGATCATCACGGCCGTGGACCGCGACACACTGTGGGCGTGGCTGCCCTTCGAACGCAGGCACCCCCGTATCGATACCGACGCGCTGAGACGGTCCATCCCGCCCGACGCCGACATCCACGCGGCGGTGGGGCTGCCGGCCGCCGGCGTCGCGGGCTTCCGGCGCACCCACCGGCAGGCGCTCGCCGCCGTCGGCGTGGTGTCCCTTCCCGGCACAGCGCCGCAGCGCGTCATCGGCTACGGCGACCGCGGGGTCGCCGTCATGTCGATGCTCGCCGAGAACCCGGACTCCGCGCGCACATGGGTCCGCGAAGTGCTGGGCCCGCTGGCGGAGGACACGCCGTCCGCGGCGGCCCTGCGCGAGACGCTCCGGGTGTACTTCGACACCGGTGACAGCGCGGTGCGCACCGCAGAACGGCTGTATCTGCACCGCAATACGGTCAAGTACCGCATCTCGAAGACCCTCGACGAGCCGGATTCCGCAGTCCGCCTGCACAGCCGGCTCGACGTGGCGCTGGCGCTGGAGGCGTGCGCGACCCTGGGCCCGACGGTGCTGAGCGGAGACTGACGGACACGCGCGAGCGGCCGGCCCACCCCGGAGCGGATACCGCGCCTGGGAGTCTCAGCGGCGCTCACCGCGCTTGCGCCGCCACCGGTCCCACCTCCGTCCACAGCCGCGCCCACTGCCGGGGCGAGAGATCGCGCGGCAGTCCGCGGTGCCGGATCCCGGCGGCCTGCATTACAGCTACCACCGACTACTGGCTGCGCGCGCTCTGTCCGACGACGTTTTCAAGTTCTATAATGACATTCATTTCAGCAGAGCCGGATTCGCGGTCTCGGTGGGGCGTACCTGACCTGCTCACGCTCCACTGAGACCCGCACAAGCGGACGGAGAGACCACCCTACGATCCCTCCCCACACAGACCCAGATTTCTCGTCCCAAAACTTCGGCGATCCGGCTACCGTATGCAAGACGACAATCACCAGCGGGGTGAACAGCACACACCAGTCAGTGACAATGCTCCCCCAGTCTTCGGTGCTATAAAAGGCGGAAAGTCCCGCAAGCGCTATCCACCCCAAGCCAGCAGAGACACTCATGAAAAACTCGGGCCCCCACCGCACGGCCCACGAGTACAGAACCCCGTAGACCAACGCCGTACTGATCAGAGCGGCAACGACGGCGACGACAAGCAGCCACCACGAAGTACCTTCAACACACAGAATAATCACTAATGTCAGAACAAAGGTGATGCTGGCGGGAATGAGACTGTATGCCGCCATAAATCCGATAATCCGGGAGCGACCCGGATGCAGGCCGTGCCAACAGGTTCGAATGGGAGCCAAACGGTTCGCACGCCGTCCGAGAGAATGATACTTCTGCTTGCGGTCATGTTCTGCCATTGTCGCGATCACGTCATCGGACGTCACCGCCTGCGACGACGCGCCGAGGGTACATAGTGTGAGCGCTAGTATCCAGGCGCCAACTGCGGTGACAGCGTGGGCTGTGCCTTTGTCGTCGTCAATCGCGAACGCGGCAACTGTCATGATTGCTGCTATGACACAGGAGATACTGCCCATCAATCCGCCAAGTAGAGCGAACACATACAGGTGGGCAGCGCGTAGGTGACGTTTCAAATCGTCTGTACGCAGGTGCATCGACCAGATCGGTATGTGGAGGGCGATCGACACGGTCGCGAACGTAGCGAGTAGGGAACGCCCGCTGGTGAACACCCCTGTAAACTTGGCACCGTTGGTAGCAGCAACTACAGAAAGGTATACGCCGCCAAAGGAGAAAAAGCCGAAAAGAAGCAATGTGTTTCGTAGTAGTGTCTTACGATGACGGGCTAGTTCCGCACCGTTGAGCCTCGCTAAAGCCGTGTTGCTCATGGGACGAGCCTCACGTAGCTGCCGCCCATGCCGAACGGTTGCGTCGCCGCGGCAGACACCATCGACAGGCCCCGACAAGCGTGCAGCGGAATTGTCGTGGGTCCTCCGCTGACGGCGGCGTACTGGGGCATCCCGGGGCTAATACCGTTCAGCGATCCGGTGTACACACGCACGTCGCAGCCGCGCGCAGCTCCGTAGGTTCCGATCAGAAAGAAATTCACGTCGACCACGTCGGGATTGTCCGAGGTCTGCAAGTCGAGGAAGAGCGCACCATAGGAGCGACCGTCGAGTGTTGGCGGTAGAAGCAGATGATCGCCCATCGCCGCATAGTGCGGCACGGGCACTGCCGACGCCACGGCAGGCGCAGCCATCCCAAGCGCGGCCTCCGCGGCCACCGTTCCGAGGCCAGCCACGATCTCGCAAGTTGTTTTTGTCACAATGTTCTCCCTCCCTAGAACAAAATGATTTCGGTCCGGAACCAGGTCTAAGTGACACGGATGCAGACCAAGCAGTCCTGTATCACGTCCCGCAATGCGCGGAACCGTTCCATGCATTGCGGATGAGACAGGACGATGTTGCTTCTACACCCTTTCATCGTCAATGAAACGCTTCTTTGTTCTGCGCCGGCCCCATACGCCCACCGGTCGGCAGCCCGTCACAAGCTAACACTCGGGACCGCCGCAGGATCAGGTGACAGGTCAAGTCACGCACCCTGAGCGAAGTACATCCATGATGGTCTCGCACTCCATGAGGTTCGACCTGCCGAGGCTGCCTTGCAAAGTCACGCTACTGCCCCCTCGCCGAGATCCATACCGAGACGACCTACGACCCCTCCGGCGACGAACTCATCAGCGAGTGGGAGGTGGTCATGCACCTGACCCGCGCGCTGTCCTCCGACGGGATCCGCGGCGCCGGGGCACTCCTCGCCGCCGTACCCGACCGCATCGACCGCGACCTGTGCAAGGAGCTCGCGTTCCTGCTGTTCTCCATCGCCGAGGACCGCAAGAGCACCCAGATCGCCGTCGACTTCAACGCGCTCGGCACCGCCTGGAACGACATCGCCACCGAAGCCAAGAACAGCCCCGGCAAGCTGACCATGGAGGTGTAGGCCAGACCTGAGATGCATGGGTCAACAATGTTTGGGGTTTGCGGCGGGCAACTGTGCAGTTAAAAGTAGTGCCTGTACGGGATTCGGGGCACTAATCGGCCCGTGTAGGCAAGCGTTCAAAGCAACATCCGCCTGACTGGAAGGATTCATCGGATGGCGCCATCGAAGACGAACTCGACGACGCCACCGCCGTGCTCGATGCGTTCCACTTCGTCACACGCGTCCTGGACGTGATCGACGAAGTCCGTTGCCACCTCCAGCAGCAGATCCGCGGCCACCGCGGTCACAAGGCGATCCCCTCTACGGGATCCGCACGATCGGTCATCCACTGTGACGCCGCCAGGCTCACTGCGGGCGAACGCCGGCGGTTCGACGACTCATTGGCCGGCGCCCCGGGAACGAGGGCCTGCTCCTCTTGTGGCAGGCGGCACATCCGAAGAGGCCTGCCACTACGAAGACCTCGCTGGCGGGCGGACGGCGACTGATACGGTTTTCGCGACCTTGCCGTCCTGCCCGATCCCGGAGATCACCCGCCTCGGTCGCACTCACCGCCAGTGAAAGGACGCCTTCTTGGCCTACTGGTCCGCACCAACAGCGGCGGCACCGAAGCGATCAACGGCCTGATCGAACTCCACCGGAGTCCGGCCCGCGCTACCGCGACCGCGACAACTACCGCCTCCGCATGCTCCTGATCGCCGGCGGTCTACTCACCTGACCGGACACTCACGCACGAAGAGCCCGTAATCCAGGATCGCCTCCTGCTTACCTAGAACACCTGATTGGCTGCGTACTCAGCCTGGGCCTGAGTGAACTGATTACCGTACGGACTCGTCAATTGCTGGATGAGCATGTCCCGCGAGAACCCCATCCCGGAGTTCAAGTAGTTCTCGGCCGCGTCGACGGCCTGAGCATTCCAATCGGGCGCTAGAGAGTCGACCGCAGACTCCGCATCAGCCTGATCGAACTGGTTTCCATACTGGCTGGTCAGCTGGTCGATCAGCCCTGCCCGTGAGAACCCCACTCCAGAATTGAGGTACGTCTTTGCGGCACTTACGGCCTGCTTCTGGCCAGAGGTCAGACTAGGGCTGTTTTCCGTGACAGGCGCGGGTACTGACGTCACTGTCGCCGGAGCACCGACCGGCGCACTGCCGCCTGTAGCGGGTTTCACGGCAGTCGACGCCGCCGCGCCCCCACCGGCGAACGCCGGGGTGGTGGTCGTAGCGGCTGCCGCCGCACTACTCGGTGTGTCCGACGCGGCAGTTGTCGAATCGTCGCCACCTGCCCCGGCGGCCACGCCCGCAATAACGAGCACAGCCACCACACCGCCGACGATCCAGGGCCACTTCCTGTGCCGCTTCTTCGGCGGCTCGGGTTGCGGATATCCCTGCTGATCCTGATCGGAATCATTCATGCTATTGAGTCTACCGCTATCACTTGGTCACGAAAAGTGGATCAACCCACTCAATGCATTTTTCTCATTCCCAATCCGCGGGCACCTTGCGGCCCTGATGGTTCCGCGCGAGATTATGGGCAAGAGATATAGCCTCCGTCATATGGAGCCGTCGTTCCGTCTGTCGAAGACCGATCTGCGGGTGCGGCTGATCTTCCACCGGAACCGTGATGCGATCGAGGCGCACCTGACGATCGAGCCGCCTGAATCTCATGCGCGCTCGTGCGAACTCGCACAACCCACCTCCGTCCACAGCCGCGCCCACTGCCGGGGCGAGAGATCGCGCGGCAATG
>CAYVJJ010000134.1:0-7158 GCA_964451655.1 uncultured Mycobacteriaceae bacterium
GGGCGGCCGCATAGAATCGATTGTCAACACAGTCGGCCTGCGCCTGGCGTGTGCTCATCGGCCCGGCGTCCGGTTCCGGCTGTTTTACGAGACCTCGGAAGGGGCGTACTGCATGTCGGGCCACTCGAAATGGGCCACCACCAAGCACAAGAAGGCCGCGATCGACGCGAAGCGCGGCAAGATGTTCGCGAAGCTGATCAAGAACATCGAGGTCGCCGCGCGCACCGGCGGCGGCGATCCGGCCGGCAACCCCACGCTCTACGACGCCATCCAGAAGGCGAAGAAGTCCTCGGTCCCCAACGACAACATCGAGCGCGCCCGCAAGCGCGGCGGCGGCGAGGAGGCCGGCGGCGCCGACTGGCAGACGATCATGTACGAGGGCTACGCGCCCAACGGCGTGGCCGTGCTGATCGAGTGCCTCACCGACAACAAGAACCGCGCCGCCGGCGAGGTGCGCACCGCGATGACCCGCAACGGCGGCAACATGGCGGACCCCGGCTCGGTGTCCTACCTGTTCACCCGTAAGGGCGTGGTGCAGCTGGAGAAGAACGGCAACACCGAGGACGACATCCTCCTGGCGGTGCTCGAGGCCGGCGCCGAGGAGGTCAACGACCTGGGCGAGAGCTTCGAGATCATCAGCGAGCCCACGGACCTCGTGGCGGTGCGCACGGCGCTGCAGGAGGCCGGCATCGACTACGACTCGGCGGAGGCCAGCTTCCAGCCGTCCGTGTCGGTGGCGGTCGACGTGGACGGCGCCAGGAAGGTGCTCAAGCTCATCGACTCCCTCGAGGACTGCGACGACGTCCAGAACGTCTACAGCAACGTGGACCTGAGCGACGAGGTCCTGGAGGCGCTCGACTCCGACGACTGACGGCGCACCGCCGCGACACCCCGCACGTCACGGGTATTCGACGTGCGGGGTGCCGTGTTATAGGGTCTCGAACAGCAGTTCGGGGGCGGATTCGGACGTGAGGACGGTGCGGGTGTGAGGGTGATGGGCGTGGATCCCGGGCTGACCCGCTGCGGCATGTCGCTGGTGGAGGGCGGCACCGGCCGCAGCGTCACCGCCCTGGACGTGGACGTGGTGCGCACGCCCTCGGATCTGGACCTGGCCCGGCGTCTGCTGCGTGTGGCGGACGCCGCCGAGTACTGGATGGACACGCACCGGCCGCAGGTGGTGGCCGTCGAGCGCGTCTTCGCGCAGCACAACGTGCGCACGGCTATGGGCACCGCACAGGCGGGCGGGGTCGTGGCCCTGGCCGCGGCGCGCCGCGGCATCGACGTCTGTTTCCACACCCCCAGCGAGGTCAAGGCGGCGGTCACCGGCGACGGCCGCGCCGGCAAGGCGCAGGTCACGGCCATGGTCACGCGGATCCTCGGGATGCAGCAGGCGCCCTCGCCGGCCGATGCGGCCGATGCGCTGGCCCTGGCGATCTGCCACTGCTGGCGGGCGCCGATGATCGCCCGCATGGCGGAGGCGGAGCGGCGTGCGCGCGAGCAGGAGAAGACGTTCAAGGCGCGTCTGGCCCGCGAGCGCCGGGCGCGGCAGCAGGCGGGTGCCCGGCGGTGAGATCCGGCGGGGGCCGCCCCGACGGTGGACAGGACGATCGGTGAAGGGGTGACGGTCAGGCGATGATCGATTCGGTGCGCGGCGAGGTTCTGCACCTGGGACTGGACCACGCGGTGATCGACGTGCAGGGCCTGGGCTACCGGGTGCACGCCACCCCGGCCACCCTGAGCGCGTTGCGCAGGGGGGAGCAGGCGTCGCTGACGACCACGCTCGTGGTGCGGGAGGACTCGATGACCCTCTACGGGTTCGACGGTCCGTCATCGCGGGAGCTGTTCGCGCTGGTGCAGACGGTCTCGGGCGTGGGGCCGCGGCTGGCGATGGCGATCCTGGCGGTCCTGGAGCCGGACGCGCTGTCCGCCGCCCTGGCGGCCGAGGACGTCAAGACCCTCACGCGCGTGCCCGGCATCGGCAAACGCACCGCGGAGCGGATGATCGTCGAGCTGCGGGACAAAGCCGCGAAGATCACCGGCCCCGCGCCGGCGCCGGTCGACGGCGCGCCCCCCGCGGCACCGGTGCTCTCCGGCGTGCGCGAGCAGGTGGTCGAGGCGCTGGTGGGGCTCGGTTTCCCGGCCGCCACCGCCGAGCAGTCCACCGACGCGGTGCTCGCCGAGACCGGCGGGGACGAGGTGTCCACCGTCTTGCGCGGTGCGCTGTCGCGTCTGGGGCGCACGCGATGAGCACCGACGAACCGCCCGAATTCGCCCGCGGCCCTGCATACGCTGACGACGGCCACGCGGCGGCGGG
Organism: uncultured Mycobacteriaceae bacterium; assembly: GCA_964451655.1. Taxonomy (GTDB): domain Bacteria; phylum Actinomycetota; class Actinomycetes; order Mycobacteriales; family Mycobacteriaceae; genus Tomitella. The sequence continues at coordinate 2,315 of CAYVJJ010000134.1, forward strand.
CTATGACCGAACAGGCTATGACCGAGTGGGCGGCGGCCCGGCCGGCCGCGACGGCGGCGGGTATGCGGACGAGTCGATGCGCGACGAGACTATGCGCGCCACCGTGATCACCGGCGACGGCGATACGGACTCCGGCCTGCGTCCGCGCAGCCTCGACGACTTCATCGGCCAGCCCCGCGTGCGCGAGCAGCTGCATCTGGTCCTTTCCGGCGCCACCAAGCGCGGCACCACGCCGGACCACATCCTGCTGTCCGGCCCCCCGGGTCTGGGGAAGACGTCGCTGGCCATGATCATCGCCACCGAACTGGGCACGTCGCTGCGCATGACCTCCGGCCCGGCTCTCGAACGCGCCGGGGACCTGGCCGCCATGCTCAGCAATCTGGTGGAAGGCGATGTCCTGTTCATCGACGAGATCCACCGCATGGCCCGTCCCGCGGAGGAGATGCTCTACCTGGCCATGGAGGACTTCCGGGTGGACGTCGTCGTGGGCAAGGGGCCCGGCGCCACGTCGATCCCACTGGACGTCGCGCCGTTCACCCTGGTCGGCGCCACCACGCGCTCCGGTGCGCTGACGGGGCCGCTGCGCGACCGCTTCGGTTTCACCGCGCACATGGACTTCTACGAGCCCGCCGAGCTGGAACACGTGCTGCACCGGTCCGCCGGGATCCTGGCGGTGGACCTGCAGCCGTCGGCGGCCAAGGAGATCGCCGGCCGCTCGCGCGGCACGCCCCGCATCGCCAACCGGCTGTTGCGGCGGGTACGCGACTACGCCGACGTCCGGGCCGACGGCACCGTCACCCTCGCGGTCGCCCGCAAGGCGCTCGACGTCTACGACGTGGACCGCGCAGGCCTGGACCGGCTCGACCGCGCGGTGCTCTCGGCGCTGGTGCGCAGCTTCGGCGGCGGACCCGTGGGGGTGTCCACTCTCGCCGTGGCGGTGGGTGAGGAGTCCGGCACGGTCGAGGAGGTGTGCGAGCCGTTCCTGGTGCGGGCGGGGATGATCGCCCGCACCCCGCGCGGGCGCGTGGCCACCGCGGCCGGATGGCGACATCTGGGTCTGCCCCCGCCCGAGGGGCTGGCCTACGGCGGCATCGAGGTGCGCCCGGCGGAGTGAACCGCCGGGTCCGTGGCGGCGCATGTGCCGATCGGGTGGCACACTGGGAGGTCGTGCGATGACGTGCACGCAGAGATGTTTCGAGACCTGGGCGAGGTAGATCGTGTGAACGGACTGATTTTCGTACTCATCCTTCTGGTGCTGATGGTGCCGCTGTTCCTGACGACGCGCCGACAGAAGAAGATGATGCGGCAGACGCAGGAGACCCAGGCGAACCTCGCCGTGGGCGAGCAGGTGATGACCACCTCCGGTATGCACGGCGAGGTCGCCGGGCTGCAGGAGTCCACCGTGGATCTGGAGATCGCGCCCGGGGTGATCACCCGCTGGGAGCGCATCGCCATCCGCGAGCGCCTCACCGTCGAGGCCGACGCGGAGGACGGGGGCGACGGGCCCCAGGACACCGACGAGGCGGGCGAGACGGACGACGACGGCGTCACCGAGCAGGACGGCTTCACCGAGCAGGACATCGAGGGCTTCTCCGTCGACGACCTCACGCCCGAGGACTTCGAGGTGTCCGGCGACGAGTCGCAGCACGGCACTGATCCGGCGGCCGGCCGGGGGCGCGGCCCCGGGCGTGACGGTGGCGTGACGGAGCCGTAGGAGCCGCCACGCGGCGGGTCGCGGGTCACCCCTGTGAGTCGGCAGTCGAGTAGATTGCCACAGGGATGTCCGCGGGGGCGCCGCCATGGGGCGCGTCTGGTTCGGTTCGGGGGACCGGGGCGCGGCACGCCCCTGCAGTAATGGACCGTTCCACCGACACCACCGAGGGGATTCGCGCGTCGTGGCGAAAAAATCCGGGCAGTTCCATCCGGCCCGCTATCTTGCGCTGTTCGGCGTCATCGTCGCCGTGCTGTACGCGCTCGTGTTCTTCACCGGCGACCGGGAGCCGACGCCGCAACTGGGCATCGACCTGCAGGGCGGCACCTCCGTCACCCTGAGCGCGCGCACACCCGACGGCAGTTCGCCCAGCGACGCCAGCCTCGACCAGGCGCGCAAGATCATCGAGTCGCGCGTCAACGGCCTGGGCGTGTCCGGGGCCAAGGTCGTCACCGACGGGGACAACCTCGTCATCACCGTGCCCGGCAGCGACGGCGAAGCGGCGAAGAGCCTCGGTCAGACGGCGAAGCTCACCATCCGCCCGGTCCTGCAGTCGCAGCCGGTCACCGCGCCGGGCGCGCCCGGCGCGCCGGCACCGGCCCCCTCCGGGCCGGGCCAACCGGCCGCGCCGTCCTCGCCCGACCAGGGCGGCGGCGATACCGGCGGCGATGCGGGGGACGGCGCGCCGTCCCCGCAGAACCGCGTCTACCCGATGGCCGCCCCCGGCGACGATCCGGCCTCCGGTGGGGACCCCGCCACCGACGGCGAATCCGCGCCGCCGGCAGACCAGGAGTCGCCGGCCCCCGCTCCGTCCGGCGATACGGGGTCGGACACGGGCCAGGCGCCGGCCGCGGGATCGGCCGATGCCGAGATGACCGACAAGGCGCGCGAGGAGATCGAGGCCGCTAAGAAGACCCGCCAGAGCACCGACCCGGCCGTGCAGCAGCAGACGCTGGCGAAGATGGCCGCCACCGGGTGCTCGGGGGAGGATCCGCTGCGCGGAAACGACGACCCGTCACTGCCGCTGGTCGCCTGCAACACCAACGGGCAGGAAGTCACGCTGCTGGGGCCGGCGATCATCAAGGGCGAGCAGATCCAGGACGCCAGCGCCCAGTACGACCAGCAGCAGGGCGGCTACATCGTCTCCCTGGAGTTCAAGCCCGACGCCAGCCAGACCTGGGCCGACTTCACCCGTGAAAACCTGCAGAAGCGCGCCGGGTTCGTCCTCGACACCGAGGTGATCAGCGCCCCGGTCATCCAGGGGGTCACGCCGGCCGGCAGTGCCACGTCGATCTACGGCGACTTCTCCCAGTCGGAGGCGGACTCGCTGGCCAACCAGCTCAAGTACGGTTCGCTGCCGCTGTCGTTCTCGCAGTCCGACGCCAAGACCGTCTCGGCCACGCTGGGGCTCTCCTCGCTCCAGGCCGGCCTGATCGCCGGACTGGTGGGCCTCATCCTCGTGCTGCTGTACTGCCTGGCGTACTACCGGGCTCTGGGCGTGCTCATCTCGCTGTCGCTGATCCTGTCCGGCGTGCTGGTGTACGCGCTGCTGGTGCTGCTCGGCAGATCGATCGGCTACAGCCTCGACCTGGCGGGCATCGCCGGCCTGATCATCGGCATCGGCACCACCGCGGACTCGTTCGTGGTCTACTTCGAGCGGATAAAGGACGAGATACGCGAGGGCCGCAGCTTCCGGTCCGCCGTGCCGCGGGCGTGGGCCCGCGCCCGGCGCACCATCGTGTCCGGCAACACGGTGAGCATCATCGGCGCCGCCGTGCTGTACTTCCTGGCCATCGGCGACGTCAAGGGGTTCGCGTTCACGCTGGGCCTCACCACCATCCTGGACCTGGTGGTGGTGTTCCTGGTGACGCATCCGCTGGTGCACATGGCCTCCCGGCGCCAATGGGCGGCCAACCCCCGCTTCAACGGCCTGGGGGCGATGTCCGACGTGGCCCGTGAACGCAAGGCGGCGGCCAGGGCCGCTGTCGCCGCGAAGGAGAGCTGAGATGGCTGAGAACACCACCGCAGCGGTCGGGACCGCGCCGCAGCCGGCGGGGGGCGGGCGCGGATTCTTCGCCAAGCTCTACACGGGCACCGGCGCCTTCCGGATCGTGCCGCGGCGCAAGACGTTTTACACGATCACCGGGATCGTGGTGCTCATCTGCATCCTGAGCATCGCCGTCCGGGGGTTCACCTTCGGCATCGACTTCGAGGGAGGGTCGCGGATCACCTTCCCGGACACCGCGAACGCCTCCACCAGCGAGGTCTCGGACGTGTTCGAGGACGCGATCGGGTCCGAGCCGGTGTCGGTGCAGACCGTCGGCTCGGGCGGCGGCTCGTCGATACTCATCCAGGCCGAGACGCTGAGCGTCCCGCAGTCGGTGCAGGTGCGTGAAGCGCTGTTCGACAAGTTCCAGCCGGTCGACGCCCAGGGGCAGCCGAATATCGACACGATCGGCGTGTCGGCGGTCAGCTCCACGTGGGGCGGGGAGATCACCAAGAAGGCGATCTTCGCCTTGGTGGTGTTCCTGGTGCTGGTGGGGGTGTACATCGCGATCAGATTCGAACGCGACATGGCCTTCGCCGCGCTGCTCGCCGTCCTGTTGGACCTGGTCGTCACGGCCGGGATCTACTCGCTGGTCGGATTCGAGGTCTCGCCGGCGACGGTGATCGGTCTGCTGACGATCCTCGGGTATTCGCTCTATGACACGGTCGTCGTGTTCGACAAGGTCGAGGAGAACGTCGAGGGGCTTTTCCACCAACGCAGACGCACGTATGCCGAGCAGGCGAACCTGGCCATCAACCAGACGCTGATGCGCTCGATCAACACCTCGCTGACGACGATCCTGCCGATCCTCGCGCTGATCGTGATCGCCGTGTGGATGCTGGGCGTGGGCACGCTCAAGGACCTGTCGCTGGTGCTGCTGATCGGCATCACGGTGGGCACGTACTCGTCGATCTGCACGGCGACCCCGCTGCTGGTGACCTTCAAACAGACGCATCAGAAGATCAAGGACCACAACAAGAAGGTCTTCGACCGTCGCGCCCGGGCCGAGCAGCGGATCGCGGCGGCCGACGAGGAGGAGGCCGGGGACCGGTCCGTGGACGACGCCGCGTCCGGAAAGGACGACGC
>CAYVJJ010000135.1:0-4092 GCA_964451655.1 uncultured Mycobacteriaceae bacterium
CGGACACGTTCACCGACCACCTGGAGCCGGAGGTGGGCCTCGCTGCGGCGGCGGTCCTCGAGGACGCGGGTTACCGGGTGGTGCTGCCGGACGGGCCGGTGTGCTGCGGGCTCACGGCCCTGAGCACCGGCCAGCTTCCGTTGGCGCGCGCGACGGTCCGCAGGAGCCTCGACGTGCTGGCCCCGCACCTGACGGCGGGCACTCCGGTCGTCGGACTCGAACCCAGTTGCACGGCCACGCTGCGCGAGGAGATCACGCGGCTGCTGCCCGACGACGGGCGGGCGGCCGCGCTGGCGGGCCAGGTGCGCACGTTCGCCGAACAGCTGGTGGACCATACCGACGGCTGGGAGCCGCCCGCCGCGGACCGCGAGGCGGTGCTGCAGACCCACTGCCATCAGCACGCGGATTTGGGCGACGATGCGGACCGCACGCTCATGGAGCGGGCGGGCATCCGAGTGGCGGCCTCGAGCCCGGGGTGTTGTGGGCTGGCGGGGAACTTCGGCTTCGAGGACGGGCACTATGAGGTGTCGATGGCGGTGGCCGAGCACAACCTGCTGCCTGCGATCCGTTCCGGAGGCCCGGACCCGCTCGTGATCGCGGACGGGTTCAGTTGCCGTACCCAGTCCCGGGACGCTGCCGGGGTCCCGGCCCGTCACCTGGCGCAGGTGCTGGCGGAGCGGCTCGGACCGCGGACGGGCCCGCCGCCGGGGTCACCGGGACGGTGACGGTTCAGCGCCTCCGGCGCAGCAGCCGCACCCCGCCCGCGGTCAGCAGCAGCGCCGCCGCCGCGATGCCGGCCACGGCCGCGTAGTAGCCCGCGCCGTGGGCCTGCCCCTGTGCGCCGCCGTGGGCGCCCTCGGGCGGCGCCGCCAAGGTCACCGCGTTGTCGGAGCCCGCACCGTCGGCGCCGGTGCCCGGCGGCTGCACGGTGCCCGGCTCGGCGAGCGTGCCCACCTGCGCCTCCCCCGGCAGCCGGAAACCGTAGTCGAGCAGTGCCGCCGCCTGTTGCCACGGGTCCGACGGCCGCCGCGTGCCGTCGAGGAGCGTCACCACGAGGCGTCGGCCGTCCCGTTCTGCGGCACCGATGAACGTCTGGCCCGCGTCGTCCGTATACCCGGTCTTGCCGCCGAGAGCACCGGGGTACCCGGTGAGCAGGGGATTGTCGTTCGCGATGGCGAAGCCGGGATGGTCCGGCAGCACGACCGGCTGCCCGTCGGGGCCGACGACGGGCGGCTTCAGGCCCGTGGCCGGATCCGGTGCGGCCTGCGTGAGCGCCGCCGTGACGGTCTCCGGGTCGGCCGCGTCGACGCGGACGGGTTCGACGCCCGCCGCGAGCCGCCGCTCTGCCGCGGCCCGCTCCTGCTCGATCTGCTCGGGCGGCTTGGGGAAGCCCGGGAAGGTGATGGGCCCGTGTGAGATCAGGTCCGGGAAGGCGGGCTGCTGCATCGCCTCGCGGAAGATCAGGGCCAGGTCGTAGGCGGACGTGGACATGCCGGGTCCGTCCAGGCCCGACGGGGTGGCGGTGCGCGTGTCGAGGGCGCCGAGGTGCTCGGCGAGCGAGTTCATCGCCTCCGTCGTCGCCTCGGTTCCGCCCATCGCATCCGCGAGGACCTGGGCCGCGTCGTTGCCGGAGTTCATCATCAGGCCGCGCAGCAGCATGTGCACGGAGTACTCGCCGCCCGCGCCGATGCCGACGCGGCTGCCCTCCACGTTCGCCTCATCCTCGGTCGCGGTCAGCACGGTGTCCGGATCGAGCTGCTGCAGGGCCAGTGTGGCCAGGAGCGTCTTGATGGTGCTGGCCGGACGATGCCGGCCGTGCGGATCCTTCGCGGCCAGGACCTCCCCGGTGTCGATATCCGCCAGCACCCAGCCGGAGGCGGAGATCCCCTCCGGCGGCGCCGGGGCCCCCGCCGGCGTGATCGCGCCGCATTCGCCCATCGCATCACCGCCGACCGGCTCGTCGGGGACGGGCAGCGGGCGCGGGGCGGCACCGCCCGGAGCCGGCGCCTCGGAGCGGTCGACCGGCGGAGGCGGGGCGGTCCGGTAGGGGCAGTCGTCCGTGTTCGGTGTGGTGAACGGTGCATCCGGTGCCGCGGAGGGCCCGGCCGCGGAGACTCCGGACCATGGCGCCCCGGACACAGCGGGAGCCGCGGACAGCGCGGCCGCGCACAGCAGTGCGCCGATCATCCGCCGGGGCGCCCGCTGCGGCGCCGTCCTGCCGGGCATGCTCATGCCGCGGCCAGGTGCGCGATGAACCCGCGCACTGTGCGGGCCACCAGCTGCGGGTCCTCCAGCATCGGCACGTGACCCACCTCCGGAAGCAGCAGGCGCTCGGCCGAATCGGGAAGCTTGTCCAGGAATTGCTGCGCATAGACGCGCCACGGGATCACCCGGTCCTTGTCGCACAACACCAGCTGGGTGGGCGTGGAGGTGCGGTCGAGCCCGGTCAGCCCGCCGTCCCACACCGCGGACCACAGGACCGGCAACAGCGCGTGGGAGCGGACGGCGGCCGTCATGGCCCGCTTGGCCACGTGGAAGGGGACCGTCGCCGGGTGTGCGGTGACCACCGACATCGCGGCGGTCTGGATCCGCCGCACCTCCACCGCCCAGGAAGCGAACGGCTTGGCCGCCCACATCACGGGGGCCAGCGCCAGGAACGTGACCCCCAGACGCACCGCGGGCATCGAGACGGTGGTCCAGCCCCCGGCGGGCGCGATCGCGGTGACGCTGCGGGCCCGGCCCCGCTGCTCGAGTTCGAAGGCCACCCAGCCTCCCAGCGAGTTGCCGACGACGTGGCAGGTGCTCCAGCCGCGGTCGTCGAGCACCGCCTCGACGGCATCGGCCATGTCCTTGACGCCCGTGGCGCCCCAGCGGGCGTCGGGGCCGCCCCAGTGTCCCGGCAGTGTGACGGCCAGGACCTCATGATCCTCGGCCAGCTCGTCGACCACTTCGGTCCACACCTCGTGGGTCATCAGGAACGGGTGGATGAGCAGCACGGGCTCGCCGCGTCCCTGGTGCCGGTACGGGGCGGGCGAGTCTGCGGACGGCCGGACCTGGGCCGCCTGCGCGGTGTCGGCGGCGTCCGTGCGCTGCGTGCCCGCGCGCGTCGGGTCCTTGCTCATCGTTGTCCTCACTGCCGGACGTCGGGCCGCCGGCGGGTGCTCCGGTACGGCGTGATCGGCGGTGCACCGTCCATCCGGCGCCGGATCGTCCGGGATCGTAATTCCGGGGCGGCGGTCGAGTTTACGACATACCGCAGGCCGGGGCGGGGAGGCACGTCAGGACGACGCGTGTCCGGTGGCCGGGTCGGGCGGGGGATGTGTAGTCTTCGACACGTCCGGACCGGCGCGGGGAGGCGTACGGCCGGATGCGCGCTGTGCGGTGGGGGAGACGCCGCGGCGCCCGACGGGGAGGGGGACCATTCATGGCAGGACCAGGCCAGCAGGGAGGCGTGCCGGTGGCGCGGGCCGGGGGCGGGGCGACGCCGTTGGAGTTCGAGGCGTTCGAGGAGATGAGCCGGTCGGCTCTGCGCACTTACGCGGGCGAGTTGACCCCGGAGGCGGTGGCGGGGAACTCCTGGCATTGGACCACGGCGCGCGACGGCATCACCGGCGTGCTCGACCGGTTGCGCGCGGTGGTGGAGCCGGCGTTGGGCGCGGATGTGCGGGGCGCGTTCCCCGAGGCGATGCGGGCGGCCCACAGTGCCTTCGCCGACGGTGCCCGCGCGCTGGGCGAGGCCGTGGGACGTCCGGCCGGGTACCTCGATGCGGCGGCGCCGCGTCTCGGTGATGTGCGCACGCGGGTGGCCGCGACCGCGGTGGCGTCCGGGCTCGACGGTTTCCCGGGCGTGTATCTGTTCGCTGAACCGTCCGCCGAACTGGCCGCCTTGATGGAATCGCTGTATGTGCCTGCGGTGCAGCAGGCGGTCGCGGAGGTGGTCCTGCCGGGGCCGCAGGCCGGAGACGGCGAGGGTCCGGCTCCGGTCCCGCCGACGGTGTCCGGCGACGACGGGGCGGGACCGGCGGCGGGCCGCCCGGGCACGGCTGCAGCGGACGGGGTCGCGGAGGACGGGGATACGGAGGACGGGGATAC
>CAYVJJ010000135.1:4192-7146 GCA_964451655.1 uncultured Mycobacteriaceae bacterium
GGATACGGATACACGGGACGGGGATACGGGGGCCCGGGCGGACGGTCCGGCCGGGGACGGTGCTCTCCGCGGCACGACGGACGGTGCGGACCCGGGGCGCGCGGCGCCCGGGGCTTCCCCGCCGGATGCCGCGGCCGTGGATGCCGCCGGACACTCCGCGGGCCCCGAGGCGGCCCGCGGTGCGGCGGTGCCCGGCGCGTCCCGCGGTGCGGCGGCCCACGCGCCGTCGGGAGGGGTGACCGGTGCGGACGCCGGCGGGGCGGGCGTGCCGGGGGCCGGGCCGGTGAATGCGGCCGCGCCCGGCGGTGCACCGGGAAGGCCGGTGGCGGCGGCTCCGCGCGGCGGCCCCCACCGACGGGGCCGCGCAGGGGGCGCTCCCCCGGTAGCAGCGCCGCACGGAAGCGCACGTGCCGGAGATCCCGCCGTCCGGGGCGGGATCCCGGTCCGGGCGCCCGGGAACGCGGGCAGCGCGGTGACCGCGGTGCAGGACGGCGGGACGGGGGCCGCCCGTCGCCCCTCCGGCGCCGGACTGCTCGGGACCGGAGCACGCGGCCGCGGGCGCGGAGAGGCCGGCCGCAACGAGGACTACGAGTCTGCGGAATTCCTCACCACGGTGGGGCACTCGGACCAGTTGATCGGCACGCTGGGGACCGTCGTCCACCCGGTTCTCGGTGCTCCGGGGGCCCGATGAGGCGCGCACTCACCGGTGAACAGCTTCGTTTCGTCTGGCGGGAGGCCGGCGGCGACCTGCTCAAGCTGCCGCTGCAGGTGCTCGGGACCGCACGCACGCGCAGCGAGGCGCAGCTGCGTGCCGGCGAACTGCGTGCGTGGTGGGCGCAGACCCCGGACCCCGAGTTGCTCGACGCGGTGCGCGTGCTCCGGCGGCCTCGGCTGTGGCTGGAGTGCACGACGGTGGACGGAAACGGCCGTCCCGGGCGCGGTCTGCTGGGGGCGGGGGCCGCGGTGTCGACGCTCGTGCGGCAGGAACCGGTGCCGGAGCAGGCGGCGGCGATCGCGCTGCCGCCGCGGAGACCGGAACCCGGTCCCCGTACGGCGTGGTCGAACGAACGCGGCGGGGACTGCGTGGTGGAGACCGGGCGGGCGGAGGACCTCCTCGCTTGTTTATGCGCGGATCTGCCGCGGCATCGTGCGGCCGACGGGGCGCGCATGTCCGCGCCGTTGGCGGCGCTCACGGCCGGCCGTGAGCCGGGTGAGTGCGGGCCGGCCGGCTACTCGCGCCGCGCGACGCTCACCCCTGCCGAGCGGATCCGCGCCCTCGCGGAGGGGCCGCGGCTGTTCGAGGCGCAGTTCACTGCGGTCGTGCCCGTCGGGGCGGCGGGCGAGGAACCGCTCGAACGGGTGGTGTGGCTTGTGGCGGAGGACGGGGGCCGCCTCTTCGACGGCACCGGTGTCACGCCCGGAGCGTCCGGTCCCAGGGCGGCGCCGGGGTGCACTGCGACGTCGGCCCGGACCGTGCGGCTGCGTCCGGCGGGCGCCGACGCTGTCGCGACCGCGGTGCGGAGGATGCTCACGCTCCAGGGGGAGCCGGGGTGACGCCCGCGGCGGAGCGGACGGCGTCGGCGAGGAGATGCACGGCGATCGAATCGTCCAGAGTCCATCTCAGCGGCATCGCCGCGCCTTCCCGTACGCCCCGGGCGAAGGCAGCGAGCTGGTGGGTGTAGGTGGATGGCCCCGTGAAGATCCCGGGCGTGGCGTCGCCGTGAGTCGGCTCGACCGTCAGCCTGCCGCCGAGATGCGGCAGGAGGACGCCGTCGACCTCGATGCGGGCGCGCGAGCCGGTGACGATCAGACGGTGATGTGCGGACCGTGCGACGATGGACGCGTGCAGCCGCAGGACGGCGCCCCCCGGATACCGGAGCCGTGCCCGCACCGCGCCGTCGACGGTCCCCTTTTTCGCAGGCTCCATCGACGCCTGCTCCACCGACGGCGCCCCGCCGCCGGGGCGTGCGAGCAGGTGGGCGATCTGCAGCCCGTAGCACCCCAGGTCCGTCAGCGCGCCGCCGCCCAGGCCGCGCGACCAGCGGATGTCGTCCGGCCCGGGCGCGCGCATCGTCAGCTCCACGTCCACGGAGCGGAGTGCGCCGAGAACCTCCCGGCCGGCCCCGTCCGCGGCGGTACTGCGCCCCGCACCGAGGACCCGGTCGAGGTGCGCCCACAGCGGATGGGCCAGGTGGTGGACCGCTTCGTGTACGACGACCCCGCGCGATCCGGCCGCCGCACGCACCCGCTCCGCCGCGGTGGCGTCCCCGGCAAGCGGTTTCTCACACAGCACGTGCTTTCCGGCCTCGATCGCGGCGAGCGCCCACCGCGCGTGCAGCGCCGGCGGGAGCGGGAGGTAGACGCAGTCGACCTCCGGGTCCGCGAGCAGCGACCGGTAGGCGCCGTGTACGCGCTCCACGCCGCACAACCCGGCGAAGAACCGGGCCCGCGCCGGATCGCGGGAGGCCACAGCGGTCAGGCGATGGCCGAGTGCGCGGGCGGGCAGCACGACGGCTTCACCGCTGATGCGGGCGACGCCCAGGATGCCGATGCGCAGCGGCTCCGGCGCGGCGTCGGTGCCCGCGGCGCTCACCCGGCCTCGTCGTCGTCACGTTCGGGGATGATGTAGGGGCGCTCCGGCTGCGGCGGCACGATGTGGCCCAGGACGAGCGTGCGGATCAGGTGCACGCACATCCCGAGGAACACGGCGCTCCAGGCGGTGAGCGCCACCCACACCTCGATATCGGCGATGGTCTTGACCAGCGGAAGGTCGTCCACCGACTCCGAGCCGAGGTAGTGGCTGGCGACGGCGTACATCCCGAGCGGGAAGATGATGCTCCACAGCGTGGCGTCGTAGCGGAGGGGCAGGCGGTGGACGATGTGCCGCCAGTACCCGGCGGCGATCAGCACGGGGATGAGCCAGGTGCCGAACACCCAGAAGATCACCGACGTGC
>CAYVJJ010000136.1:0-7125 GCA_964451655.1 uncultured Mycobacteriaceae bacterium
TACCTCGCCGTCATCAAGGTCGTCGGAATCGGCGGCGGTGGGGTCAATGCCGTCAACCGGATGATCGAGCAGGGTCTGAAGGGGGTGGAGTTCATTGCCATCAACACCGATGCCCAGGCCCTGCTCATGAGCGACGCGGACGTCAAGCTCGACGTCGGACGCGATTCCACGCGCGGCCTCGGTGCCGGCGCGGACCCGGAGGTGGGCCGCAAGGCCGCCGAGGACGCGAAGGACGAGATCGAGGAACTCCTCAAGGGCGCCGACATGGTCTTCGTCACCGCGGGCGAGGGCGGCGGCACGGGCACCGGCGGCGCGCCGGTCGTCGCGAGCATCGCGCGCAAGCTCGGCGCCCTCACGATCGGCGTCGTCACCCGCCCGTTCTCATTCGAGGGCAAGCGGCGCGGCAGCCAGGCCGAGTCCGGCATCACCACGCTGCGCGAGTCGTGCGACACCCTGATCGTCATCCCCAATGACCGGCTGCTGCAGCTGGGCGACGCGGCCGTGAGCCTCATGGACGCATTCCGCTCGGCCGATGAGGTGCTGCTCAACGGTGTTCAGGGCATCACCGACCTCATCACCACCCCGGGGCTGATCAATGTCGACTTCGCGGACGTCAAATCGGTGATGTCCGGCGCCGGCAGCGCGTTGATGGGCATCGGCTCATCCCGGGGTGAGGGACGCTCGCTCAAGGCCGCGGAGTCCGCGATCAACTCCCCGCTGCTCGAGGCGTCGATGGACGGTGCGCACGGGGTGCTCATCTCCATCGCCGGCGGAAGCGACCTGGGGCTGTTCGAGATCAACGAAGCCGCGTCTCTGGTGCAGGAGTCGGCACACGTCGAGGCCAACATCATCTTCGGCACGGTGATCGACGATTCGCTCGGCGACGAGGTCCGGGTGACGGTCATCGCCGCGGGCTTCGACGGGGGTGCGCCGCAGAACAAGCAGATCGATGCGGGCGTGGAATCACGCGGCCGGGCCACCATCGGCTCGGGGCGTGCGGGTCAGATCGGCCAGTCGCGTGCGGAGGACTCCGGGGATGCATCGGACCGCCCGCAGCCGGTGACCTTCCCCGGGCCTGCGTCGCAGCCTGCAGGAGCGGGACCGGTGCGCGGCGGCGCCTCCGACCACGGTGCGCACGAGCGGGGCGGCGCGGACCGCGAGGTGGTGGACGACTTCGACGATGATGTCGACGTCCCGCCGTTCATGCGGCGATGAGCGCGATCCCTCCGGGGGCCTCCGGCCGCACGGCCCGCATGGTGTTCACCACGCGGGCCGGCGGCGTCTCCTCTGCGCCGTACGACACGTTCAACCTCGGTGATCACGTCGGCGACGATCCGGCCTCCGTTGCGGCGAACCGGACTCGGCTCGCCGGTGCGCTGGGGCTGGAGGAGCGCGCCATGGTGTGGATGGAGCAAGTGCATTCGCGCAACGTCACCGTCGTGGACGGGCCTGCGGGTGCGCCGGTGCCGGTGACCGACGCTCTGGTCACGAGCGCACCCGACCTCGCCCTTGTGGTGCTCACCGCGGACTGTGTACCGCTGCTGCTCGCCGACGAGGAGGCCGGGGTGATCGCGGCGGCGCACGCGGGACGTGTCGGAGCCCGCATCGGGATCGTTCCGCGCACTGTCGAGGCCATGGTGGGACAGGGTGCGCGGCCGGAACGCATCGGCGCGCTGCTGGGGCCTGCGGCGTGCGGCGGATGCTACGAGGTGCCGCCGCACATGCAAGCGGACGTGGAGCGGCATCTGCCCGGCAGCGCCTGCCGCACCCGCAAGGGGACGGCGGGTCTCGATCTCCGCGCCGGCGTAGCGCGCCAGCTGGGGGACGCCGGCATTGAGGCGGTCGCCGTGGACCCGCGCTGCACCATCGAGGACTCCTCGCTGTTCAGCCACCGCCGCGGCGCGCCGACCGGCCGCCTCGCGGGCGCGGTGTGGCGGCCTTCCGGGGAGCGGCAGTGACCGGCCCGCTCGACGCCGGGACCGGGCTCGGCGGGCAGACGGCGGGGCAGGCGGGCGACCGGCGCGACGAGCTGGCGCAGCGACTGGCACAGACGCGCCGGCGGATCGCACGCGCCTGCGCCGACGCGGGACGCGGCCCTGATGAGGTCACGCTGATCACCGTCACCAAGTTCTTCCCCGCCTCCGACGCGGCCGCATTGGCTTCTCTGGGCGCTGCGGATCTCGGCGAATCCCGTGAACAGGAGGCCGCCCCCAAGGTGGCGCGCTGCGCGGAGCTGCTGGCGGCATCGCAGCACGGGCGCGAAGCCGCGGATGCCCCCCGATGGCACATGGTCGGGCGGCTGCAACGCAACAAGGCGCGGGCGGTCGCGCGCTGGGCCCACGCCGCGCATTCGGTCGACTCGGTCCGGCTGGCCCGTGCTCTGGACCGCGCCGCGGACTCGGCACTGCACGCGGGGGAGCGGACGCGGCCTCTCGAGGTGTACCTGCAGGTGAGTCTCGACGGTGACCCATCCCGGGGCGGAGTGCCCGAGGACGGGCTCGCGGAGCTCGCCGACGCCGCCGCCCGTGCAGACGCGTTGCGGCTCGCCGGGCTGATGGCGGTGGCGCCCCGCGGAGAGGACCCCGCCGCCGCGTTCGCGCGGCTCACCCGCATCCGCGAGTCCTTCATCGCCGACCATCCCGGCGCCGCAGCACTGTCCGCCGGCATGTCGGGGGACCTCGAGGCCGCCGTCGCGCACGGATCCACATGTGTGCGTGTCGGTACCGCGATCCTCGGGCCACGGCCGATAGTCTCGCGATGAGCGACAGAGCGCTCGGCCCGCCCGCAGGCGGGTCGCACGGCGGTCAGTCCGCAGAGCAGAGTCCACAGCCCAGCCACGATCCGCCGCAGCAAGGAAGGTCTATTCGATGAGCAGCCTGCAAAAGTTCAAGGCGTACTTCGGGATGGTGCCGCTCGAAGAGTTCGACGACGACTACCTGGACGAGCCGGGCGGTCCGCGACGGGGGCTGGACGACGGCTACGACGAGTACGACCGAGGATTCGACGGCCCCCGCGGCGACTACGGGCACCGCGAGTTCGACGACGACCGCTACCCGGCCGGCCGCGGGCGCCTCGAACCGGTCCCGCCGCGCGGGGGGATGCGCCCGTCCCCGATGCCGGGCACCCGCGGTGCGCTGGCGATGGATCAGCGTCCGGAGCCGCGCGCGGAAGCGCGGCGCAGCGCTTCGCTGTTCGACGAGGCCGGCGGGATGTCGAAGATCACCACGCTGCGCCCCCGCGACTACGGTGAGGCGCGCACGATCGGCGAACAGTTCCGCGACGGGGTGCCCGTGATCATGGACCTGGTGGAGATGAGCAACGCGGACGCGAAGCGGCTGGTGGACTTCGCCGCGGGCCTCGCCTTCGCGCTGCGTGGCTCATTCGACAAGGTGGCCACCAAGGTGTTCCTTCTCTCACCGGCGGAGATCGACGTGTCCGCGGAGGATCGCCGTCGGCTCGTGGAGACGGGCTTCTACTCGAAGTGACGTCCACCTGCACACACCCTCGTCGCACGCCTGCGGCGGGGGTGTTCTGCATGCGGTCCGCGTCCGCGGCTCCGACGGTATGCGGGCGGCCGCGGCGGTTCCCCCGGAGTGGGCCGCGCGGGCGGATTCGGGCAGAGTGATCGGCATGGCTGTGCTCGAGGTCGTCTACGTCCTGCTCTACATCTTCTGGTTCTGCCTGATCGGGCGGGTCATCGTGGAGTTCATCAGGTCGTTCGCACGCGACTGGCGCCCCAAGGGCATACTGGTGGTGCTGCTCGAGCTGCTGTTCACGATCACCGACCCGCCGGTGAAGCTGCTGCGCAAGCTGATACCGCCCGTCCGGATGGGGCAGGTCAGACTGGATTTGTCCATCCTGGTGCTGATGCTGATCCTGTTCGTGCTCATCAGCGTCGTGGGGCGTTTCATGTACGCATGAGCGGAGTTCGTGATGCACGATCGTGATCCGATGTGACAGGATGGGCTGCAGTGAACTGCGATGGCCGGGTATCTCTCGGCTGCCCATGTATGCGATAGGGGAATACTCCAATGCCGCTTACTCCGGCCGACGTCCACAATGTGGCGTTCAGCAAGCCACCCATCGGCAAGCGTGGCTACAACGAGGATGAGGTGGACCAGTTCCTCGACCTGGTCGAGGCCGAGCTGGCCCGTCTCATCGAGGAGAACTCGGACCTGTCGCAGCGGGTCTCCGAGCTCGAATCGGAGCTCTCCGAAGCGGAGAAGAAGGCTTCGACGGCGTCGACCGCCGCCGCGGCTGCGCCCGCCTCGGCGGCGACCTCCGGATCGTCATCGTCCAGCGGTGTCTCCGCGGGCGTGAAGGACTCCGCATCGGACAAGTCCGCGGCGGACGGATCCTCGGGCACCGCCGACAAGTCGGGCAGCGACAAATCCGGCACGGACAGCGGATCCGGATCGACGGCCGCACACGCCGCGATCGCCGGGATGTCCGGCGCGGCCGCGACCGAGACGGCGCACATGCAGGCCGCGAAGCTGCTGGGCCTGGCGCAGGAGACGGCGGACCGGCTGACCGGGGACGCGAAGACCGAATCGGAGAAGACGCTCTCCGACGCCCGCAGCACGTCGGAGAAGCTCGTCTCCGACGCGCGCGCCAACGCTGAGAAGATGGTCACCGACGCACGGACCAAGGCCGACTCCATGCTCTCGGAGGCCCGGCAGAAGTCCGAGGCCCTGCTCGCCGACGCTCGCACCCGCTCCGAGAGCCAGCTCAAGCAGGCCCAGGACAAGGCCGCG
This sequence comes from uncultured Mycobacteriaceae bacterium, assembly GCA_964451655.1. GTDB lineage: Bacteria > Actinomycetota > Actinomycetes > Mycobacteriales > Mycobacteriaceae > Tomitella. Next base: position 4,755 of record CAYVJJ010000136.1, read on the forward strand.
GCGCTGCAGGCGGACGCCGAGAAGAAGCACACCGAGGTCATGGGGACCATCAACGACAAGCGCACCAAGCTCGAGGGTGAGATCGAGTCGCTGCGCACCTACGAGCGTGAGTACCGCACGCGCCTGAAGACCTACCTGGAGGGCCAGCTCGAGGAGCTCAACCAGCGCGGCTCGGCGGCGCCGGTGGACAACTCGTCCGACGTGCGCGAACGCAAGTAGGCCACAGGAGCCGCAGCCTGCGTGCCGGATCATAGGAGGACCCGATGCTGATCGCAGCCCTAGCCGTGACCCTCGTCGGGTTCATCCTGCTGGTCGTCGCCCTCGTGGTCAGTTCGGTGGCGTTCGCATGGGCATGCATCGGCGTATGCATCGTCGGGTTCATCCTGCTGGTCCTGGACATCATCCGCAGCCGGCGGACCAAGGGCGGCTTCGAGGAGTCCCCGGACACCGACGATGTGCAGGACGCGGAGGAGGCATCCGGAGCGGAAGACGACGCCCGGACCGGCACGACCGAGGACGACACGGCATGGTCGAGTGAAGAAGAGGGCGGACCGATGCCGACGGCCGGCGGCCGGCACGAGGACACCGAGTAACGGAGGCGGACTAGAATCCGCAGCAGGGCCGCTGCCCCGCGGCGAGTGATCGCCGAGGATGCGGCCATGGCGATGATCCGGCCATCACCGGGGAGCCTCCGGAAGAACAGCGGCGTGTGCGCCCGGTGACCGATCGGGACCGGCGCGGCCGCTCAGTAGAACCGGACGGGAGGGCCCGTCACAGCCCGCAACGAGAGGCCGGATCGCACAACGCGTGTATCCGGTAAGCGGGGTGGTACCGCGGCATGAGCCCTGACGGGCGTGTCGTCCCCGTGCCGAATCAGGTGCGCCCCGCGCGGGGTGCACGAGGAATCTGGCACGTAGGGAGCCCGAACAGTGACCGACCCCCGCCGCACCCAGGCCGAAGGCACCGCAGCCGGCGGAAACGCTGCGCCCGGCGGAAACGCTGCGCCCGGCGGAAACGCTGCGCCCGGCGGAAACGCTGCGCCCGGCGGAAACGCCTATCCCCGCGTCGACCTCACCGGCGGACACAGCACCGGCTCCGCGGATTTCCCCGCCATGGAGGAACGCGTGCTGGCCTACTGGGCAGAGGACGACACGTTCCGCGAGAGCCTGCGGCGCCGCGACGGCGGCGAGGAGTTCGTCTTCTACGACGGGCCGCCGTTCGCCAACGGTCTTCCGCACTACGGCCACCTGCTCACCGGGTACGTCAAAGACATCGTCCCCCGGTATCAGACGATGCGCGGCAAGCTCGTCGACCGGCGCTTCGGCTGGGACACGCACGGACTGCCCGCGGAGCTCGAGGCGGAGCGCCAGCTGGGGATCACCGACAAGTCGCAGATCGACGACATGGGCATAGCCGCGTTCAATCAGGAGTGCCGCGAGTCGGTGCTGCGCTACACCGACGAGTGGCGCGAGTACGTGACCCGGCAGGCACGCTGGGTCGACTTCGAGCGCGACTACAAGACCCTCGACGTCACCTTCATGGAGTCGGTGATCTGGGCGTTCAAACAGCTCTACGACAAGGGTCTGGCATACGAGGGGTACCGGGTGCTCCCGTACTGCTGGCGCGACGAGACCCCGCTGTCCAATCACGAACTGCGGATGGACGACGACGTCTACAAATCGCGCCAGGACCCGGCGATCACGGTCGGCTTCCGGATCGACGGCAACAGCGGTGCGGGTGCGCTCGCCCAGCTCGACGGCGCGCACCTGCTCGTATGGACCACGACCCCGTGGACGCTGCCGTCCAACATGGCGGCCGCCGTGCACCCGGAGGTCCGTTACGCGCTGGTGGCGGGGCCCGACGGGCGGCGCGCGCTGCTGGCGGAGGCGAGGGTGGCCGCCTACGCGAGGGAACTGGGCGAGGAACCGCAGGTGCTGGCGCACTTCACCGGAGAGGAACTCCTGGGCCTGCGTTACCTGCCGCCCTTCCCGTACTTCGACGACGCGGAGAACGCCTTCCGGGTGCTCGCCGCCGACTACGTCACCACCGACGACGGCACCGGCATCGTGCACATCGCCCCCGCCTACGGCGAGGACGACAAGGTGGTCACGGACGCGGCCGGGATCACACCGGTCACGCCGGTGGACGCCCGCGGCCGTTTCGACGCGCAGGTGCCGGACTACGCCGGGCAGCTGGTGTTCGACGCGAACCCGCAGATCATCCGCGACCTGAAGAACGCGACGGGGCCTGCGGCCGCGGGCGGCTCCTGGCTGGTGCGGCACGAGACGTACGAGCACTCCTATCCGCACTGCTGGCGCTGCGGGAACCCGCTGATCTACCGGGCGGTGTCGTCCTGGTTCATCAAGGTCAC
>CAYVJJ010000137.1:0-7101 GCA_964451655.1 uncultured Mycobacteriaceae bacterium
CGACCCGGTCTCTCACAAGCAGATCGAGCACGACATCTTCGACACCGCCTTCGACGAGGGCTGGATCACGCCCATGCTTCCCGCGGACCTCACCGGCAAGCGGGTGGCGGTGGTGGGGTCGGGCCCGGCGGGGCTCGCCGCCGCCCAGCAGCTCACCCGCGCGGGGCACGACGTGACCGTGTTCGAGCGGGCCGACCGGATCGGCGGGCTGCTGCGCTACGGCATCCCCGAGTTCAAAATGGAGAAGCACCATATCGACCGTCGGCTGGCGCAGATGGCGGCCGAGGGGACGCGGTTCGAGACCAACGTGAACGTGGGCGGCGACGACGACGGTGCGCTGCCGGTGGAGCAGTTGCGCGAACGTTTCGACGCGGTCGTGCTCGCCGTCGGCTCGACCGTCGGGCGCGATCTGCCTGCGCCCGGCCGCGAGCTGGACGGCGTGCACCAGGCCATGGAGTACCTGCCGCACTCGAACCGGGTGCAGGAGGGCGACGTGTCCAGCCCTGCGATCGACGCGAAGGGCAAGCGCGTCGTCATCATCGGCGGCGGCGACACCGGCGCCGACTGCCTGGGCACCGCACTGCGTCAGGGCGCCGCGGAGGTGCACCAGTTCGAGATCATGCCGCGTCCGCCGCAGACCCGTGCGGAGTCGACCCCGTGGCCCACCTACCCCCTGATGTACCGGGTGTCCTCGGCGCACGAGGAGGGCGGCGAGCGGGTGTTCTCCGTGAACACCGAGAAGTTCACCGGCTCGGGCGGCAGGCTCACCGGGCTGCGCTACCACGAGGTGGAGTCGGTCGACGGGCGCTTCCGCAAGGTCGAGGGCACCGAGGCGGTGCTCGACTGCGAGCTGGTGCTGCTGGCGATGGGGTTCACGGGACCCGAGCGTGAGGGGCTGCTCGACGGCCTCGGCGTGCAGTACACGGACCGCGGAACGGTGGCCCGCGGTCGCGCCGCCGGCGCCGAATGGGCCGGCGGTGACGAGTGGGCGACCGGCGTCGAGGGCGTGTTCGCGGCCGGCGACGCGGGGCGCGGGCAGTCGCTGATCGTGTGGGCCATCGCCGAGGGCCGCTCCTGCGCCGCGGCGGTGGACGCCTACCTCACCGGCGCGACGGACCTGCCCTCGCCGATCCGGACCACGGACGTGGCCCGCCGCGTGCCGGCCGTGTGATCCGGCGGACGGGGCCGGGCGCCGTGGCCCCGCCTCGTCCGCACTGTCGGTCGAACGACGCAAAACACCGGGACGACGTCGAGAATCCGCGAGGGTGACATATATCATTGAACCGCCCCGGAGATCGGTGCGGACCTATGCGGGAGGCCTCCGGGGGAACGGCGTGCAGAAGGAGTGTCGATGCGGCGTTGGCGAACGGCGGGCCCTACCCGCCCCGGAAGCGGACAGGTCGGGGACGACGGCGGCGGTCGCAGGCGGGGCGGTCGCCTGACGTCGCGGGTGGCTGCGCTGTGCGCCACCGGACTGGGTGCGGCGGCGATGGTCGTGGGCGTCGGCGGCACCGCCGCGGCGGCCCCGCCCGGGTGCGTGTCGCTCGACGTCATCGCCATCCCCGGCACGTGGGAGACCAGCGATCACGGCGCCCCGGCCGGTTCGCCGGGCATGCTCGGCGCGGTCACCTACAACCTGCCGTCGAACATGCGGGCGGACTACGTCTCCTACGCGGCCACCGCCTTCCCGTGGGAGGGGAAGGTGTACGGGGCGTCCAAGCACGAGGCCATCACCAACGCATCCAACCTGATCGGGGACATCGCCGCACAGTGCCCGGACACCCGCTTCGCGCTCATCGGCTACAGCCAGGGCGCCGACGCGGCGGGCGATCTGGCCGCCGCGATCGGGCACGGTGACGGCGTCATCCCGGCCGACAAGGTCGCGGCCGTCGGGCTCGTCTCCGACCCGCGCCGCTCGGTGTTCGACACCCTGGTGGGGCCGCCGGTGGTCGGCAACGGCTCCGGTGGCGCCCGCATCGGCGGGTTCGGCGCGCTCAGCGAGCAGGTCCGCACCTTCTGCTCGCCGGGAGACCTGTACTGCGCCGCGCCCCCCGGTGACTTCATGACCCGCATGGCCGGGTACCTGGTGCAGCAGTCCGACCCGGGCTCGTCGGAACCGGACCGCTACCAGCCGGAGGGAGTGGCGCTCTATGACGCGATCATGGAGGCCGGCGGAATCCCGACACTGGGGCAGCAGATCTCCGATGTCACCCTCTGGGCGCACGTCGACAAGTACAAGCAGTTCCTGAACTCGGGGATCCACCAGGACTACACCACCTACCCGGTGACCGACGACGGCACCTCCGCCACGGAATGGCTGCGCAGCTGGCTGATCAGCAAGGCCTGATCGGCGGCGGGCCCGATGCGGGGCGCGGCGCCGGTGCGCGATGATGGGGCCGTGAGTGATTCCGATGCACCCGCGGTCCCCATCCGGGACGCGGCGATCCGCCTGGGCCAGTTCCTCAAGCTCGCGGGCCTGCTCGAGAGCGGGGCGGAGGCGAAGCTGGTGATCGCCGACGGCGAGGTGAGCGTGAACGGCCAGGTGGAGTGGCGCCGCGGGCGTCAACTGCGCGACGGCGACGTCGTCTCCGTGTTCGGCCAGGCGGCGCGGGTCGAGGGGCCCTGATCGGGCCTCAGGCGCCCGGGCGCCCGGGCCGGCCGGGCTCCCGCAGGGCGGCGGTGAGCACGCCGGTGATGCGTGCGCGGAGCGCGGGGGTGTCGTCCTCCAGGGCGATCGTGCTGGTGAACAGTGCGGCGCCCGCCGCCATCGCCAGCACGGCGCGGGCGTCCAGGTCGGAGTCCCCGTCCGCCCGCTCGGAGTAGAGCCGCGCCGCGGGGCCGCCGAAGCCGCGCCAGAGCGCCTCCCGCAGCCGCTCGTCGTCCCGCAATGCGGTGAGCAGGCCCGGCACCGCGGCCCGCACCTCGGGGCGGCGGAAGAATTGATGGCTGCCGTCCACCACCGACGCGATCCAGCCCTCGTCGTCGGTCCCCTCGAACAGCGTGAGGTCCGGCTCCGATCCCAGCACGGCGTGCAGGACCAGTTCCGCCTTGGACGACCAGCGCCGGTGGATGCTGGCGCGCCCCACGCCCGCGCGGGCCGCGACGGTCCGGAGGCTCAGGGCGTCCCATCCCACCTCCACGAGCAGCGCGCGCACCGCAGCGAGGACCCGGGCGTCGATCGACCCGTCCCGCGGGCGGCCCGCCGGCCGTCCCGGCGCCGCGTCAGCCATGAGGGCTCGCCGGCATGCGACGCGGTCGCGGCCCGCCGCCCAGGAACGTCCGCAGATAGCCGGGGACCCGCCGCAGCGGCAGGGGCCGGGGCCACCCGTCGGGCCGGAAGAGCGCATCGGTCCCGCCGTCGACGAACACGACGCTGCCGCACTGGAAGCCCGCGGCGTCGGACAGCATGAAGCGGGCCCACGCCGCGAGGTCCTCCGGTGTGCCGAATCCGCCGGCGGGGATGGGGACGCGCCGGATCGCGCGCCCCTCGGCGGGGGTGTCGAGCTGCTGCTGGAGGAGCGGGGTGAGCACCGCGCCGGGGGCCAGCGCGTTGAGGCGGATGCCCGCGCCCGCCCATTCCGGCGTGACCGCCGTGCGGCGCACCCATCGGCTCAGCGCGATCTTCGATGCCGCATACATGACCGCGCCGGCGCCCGGCCCCAGCAGGCGGGCGGAGCGCACGGCCTTGTCGATGTCGCGGGCCGCGATCGCGCGCACCGTCCGAGCCGGGACCATCGGCGTGATGGTGGTCGAGTTGCTGGAGATCGCCACCGCCTTGCCGGGCCGGCCCGCCGCGAGCGCCGGACGCCACTGTTCGAGCAGGTCCACCACGCCCAGATAGTTCAGCTCGGCGAGCAGCCTGAGCCGTTCCCTTCCGCTGCCGGGGCCCACGCCCGCGGCGAGGACGGCGCCGTCCAGCGCACCGCCGGACCGCTGGAGCACAGCCCGGGCCGCGGCGCGGCGGCCGTCGGGGGACGACAGGTCGCCGACGGCATCGTCGGGGTGGACGGGCGGCGCGTGCAGGTCGACGCCGATGACCGTGTGCCCCTCGCCGCGCAGCAGGTCCGCGGTGGCGCGGCCGATGCCGGACGCCGACCCCGTGACGGCGTAGGTGCCGGGGTTCTCCGTTGCGGTCATGACGGCTCCGGTACCAGCACGCAGCGCGTGCGCGAGTAGATGGTGGGCATGCAGCGGTTGCAGTGGATGCACAGCGACCGCGTGCGGTGATCGGCCTCGACCCGGCGCACCAGATCCGGTTCGCGCAGCAGCGCGCGGCCCATGGCGACGAAGTCGAACCCCTCGGCCATCGCCGAGGCCATCCCGTCATAATCGGTGACCCCGCCGAGCAGGATCAGCGGCATGTGCAGGGCGGCGCGGAACTGGCGGGCCTGCTCGAGCATGTAGAGGGGCCGGTACGGGTACTCCTTGAGGAAGAAGCGGCCGACGGCCCGCAGCCCGGCGCGCTGCGGCTGCGGGAACGTGCGGGCGAAGTCGCGCAGCGGCGCCTCCCCCCGGAACAGGTACAGCGGGTTCTTCAGCGAGCTGCCGCAGGTGAGTTCCAGGGCGTCGAGGCTGCCGTCCTCTTCGAGCCACCGTGCGGTCTGCAGGGACTCGTCCAGCCAGAAGCCGCCGGGGACGCCGTCGTCCATGTTGAGCTTGGCGGTCACGGCCAGTTCGCCGCCGACCTCGTCCCGCACGGCGCGCGCCACCTCCCGCGCCACCCTCGCCCGGTTGCGCAGGGGGCCGCCGTAGTCGTCCGTGCGGCGGTTGAGTGCGGGGCTCAGGAACGCGCTGGTGAAGTAGTTGTGGCCGAAGTGGATCTCCACCGCGTCGAACCCGGACTCGGCGGCCAGCCGCGCGGCCCGGGCGTGGTCGGCGGTGATGCGGCGGATGTCGGCCGCGCTCGCCGCGCGGGTGAGCTTGAGGCTCAAAGGGCTCAGCTGGGCGCTCGGCGCCAGGGCGGTGGCGCGGTTGGAGCGGGCGTTCGCGACGGGGCCGGCGTGGCCGATCTGCGCGGACGCCGCCGCGCCCTCGGCGTGCACCGCGTCGGTGAGACGTCGCAGTCCCGGCACGGCTTCCGGGCGCATGAAGATCTGGTGGCGATCGGTGCGGCCCTCCGGCGACGCGGCGCAGTAGGCCACGGTGGTCATCCCGACCCCGCCGGCCGCGACCTCGCGGTGGAACGCGATCAGCTCGTCGGTGACCAGGGCGTCGGGGGTGCGGCCCTCGAAGGTCGCGGCCTTGATGGTGCGGTTGCGCAGCGTCAGCGGGCCCAGGCGTGCGGGGGCGAAGACGTCGGGTGCCTTCGCGGTGCGAGGCGCGTCCGGCCCGTTATCGCCCGGTCCGGTGCCATCGCTCGATACGGTCACGGCTCCTCCTTGCGCGGCGCGGACCGTCGGACCACCCCGTGATACATTTCGATGCCAGTGGTTTCGTAATCTAACACGAGGATGCCGGAGGCGGTAGATGCTCATTGCGGTCACGGGCGGGACCGGCTACCTCGGCGCGCACACAGTGCGGGCCCTGCTGGACGCGGGGCACGATGTGCGCCTGCTGCTGGCGCCGGGGGAGGCGTGCGGCCGGCTGGTGCGCCGGCTGCGCGGACGCGGCGCCGTCGAGACGGTGGAAGGCGACGTGCGCTCGGACGCGGTGGTCTCGCGGCTGATCGGCGGTGCGGACGCGGTGCTGCACGGGGCCGGGATCGTGGGCACCAGCGAGCGGCAGCAGCGACTGATGTGGGAGATCAACGCCTATGCCACAGAACGGATACTCACCCGCGCGGCGGAGCGCGGACTCGACCCCGTCGTGAACGTCAGCAGTTACAGCGCGCTGTTCCCGCCGCCGGACGGAACCATCTCGCCGGACTCGCCCACCGCGCCGGGACGCAGCAGCTACGCGAAGACGAAGGGCTATGCGGACCGCGCGGCGCGGCGCCTGCAGCAGGAGGGGGCGCCGGTGGTGGTGACCTACCCGTCGAGCGTGGTCGGGCCCGCGTTCCACACCGCTCCCGGCGTCACCGAGCGCGGCTGGGCCCCGATCGTGCGCGGGCGGGTCGCGCCGTCGGTGCGCGGAGGGATGCAGATGGTCGACGTGCGGGACGTCGGCACGGTGCATGCGCGGGTGATGGAGGCCGGACGCGGGCCGCGCCGCTATGTGTGCGGAGGGCGGATGCTCACCTTCGACCAGATGGTCGACGCGCTCGCCGCAGGCCTGGGCCGGCCCGTACGCCGGGTGCCGCTCCCGCCGGCGGCGATGCGCGCGCTGGGACGGGTCTCCGACGTGGTCGGCAGGCGCGTCGCGGTGGTGGACGGCCTGAGCTATGAGGCGGCGCTGCTGCTCACCGCGGCGACCCCCACCGACGACACCGCCACGCTCGCCGACCTCGGCATGGCCTGGCGGGACCCGCGCGAGGCCATCGCGGCGTCGGTACGCGCCGGCCGGGTCGGTGATATCGACCGGCACCACGACCTCGCGCGACTCGTCCGCGCCCAGCGCCCCTGAGGTCCTCGACGGTGGCGACGGCCGTGAGCGTGCCCCGGGCCTTCGCGAGGTAGGAGACCTGCATGCCGTTGGGGATCCAGCGGTGGGTGTCGGGCATCGACATGTCCAGCGTGGTGCCGCCGATGAGTTCGGCGAGGTTGCAGCACGCGATCGCGTGCACCGTGCCCAGGTGGTTGTGGACGCCCCACCAGTCCGGCATGCGCGCCTCCCCGCGCCCGGGCTCGAGCGAGACGATCATCGCGGGGGTGCTGGTGCTGAAACTGTCGCACTGAGTTCGCAGGCCGGCGGGCGACGGCGCTGCGAGGCTGTCACAAATGCGGCGCGGTGGCCGGTTCGATTCCTGTGACGTGCACTGCCGCAACCGTTTTTGGCTCGGCGCCGCAGCTGGCGGCGCGCGGGGGCAGCGGTGCGGTGCGGGTGGAGACCCGCCAGCGTCGTCCGTCCCGATGGGCGACGGTGCGGACGCCCTCGGCATCCCCGCCGTCGTCGGTGACCGTGAGTGCGTCCAGCGGAACCTGCTCGTCGCCGAGCCTCCGGCGCACCGTCAGCTCGGCGGCCTGCCCCGCCTGGTCCCAGCAGCTGCGGCCGCGCAGGCCCCGT
>CAYVJJ010000138.1:0-1850 GCA_964451655.1 uncultured Mycobacteriaceae bacterium
GTCCATGAACCCCATCAGTCCATGCTCCCAGAGAACAGTCCGCCGGTGAAGCCCTCGCGTTGACTCATCAAGAATGCCCGCGTGGTGGCCACGGGGACGCACCCTCTGTATATAATGAGATACATGCCGGCCCGTAATCCTGATATCCACAAGCGCACCGAGGATGCACTTGCGGGTATCGGACGCGCGCTTCGCGCACGGCGACTAGACCTCGGGGTCAGCGCCGTGAACACTGCCGAAGCCGCCGGAATGTCACGGGTCACGCTGCACCGCGTCGAGGCCGGGTCACCGGCCGTAACGATCGGTGCATACATGAACGCTGCTGCCGCTCTAGGGCTCCAGCTCGCGCTGGAGACGCCGCAGCACCCCCACACGCCGGAACCCGAGACAGCGCCGACGCAGCCGGCCCCGGAAACGAAGGTCCGCATCGGCGACTATCCGCAGTTGCGCGCGATCGCCTGGCACCTGCGTCGAGACACGGAACTCGACGAGGGTGAGGCGCTGCAGCTCTACGAGCGCAACTGGCGGCACGTCGACCAGCGCGCGATGGGCGACGATGAGCGTGCGTTCGTGCGTCACCTGGCCGACACGTACAGCCGAGGAGTGCTCCTTGTTTGACCGGCCGCACCATGTTCGGATCGCCGGCGTACTCGACGCACTCGACGCCGAGATGCTGGCGTCGGCGAAGTGCTATTTCGCGGGCGGGACCGCGATCGCGCTCCGTTTCGGCGAGTACCGCGAGTCCGTGGACATCGACTTCCTCGTATCCGACAGAACCGGATATGGGACCTTGCGGGAGCGTGTGCGGCAGCCCGAAGGGTTCAACGCGCTCACGCGTCGACCCGTCACCGTGCTGCGGCCGGCGGTGACAGACCAGTACGGCATCCGTACGCTCCTGGAAATCGACGGTGAGCCAATCAAATTCGAGATCATCCTGGAGGGGCGGATCACTCTCGAATCCCCCCTGCCGGGCGACGCTGTGTGTGGGGTGGCGACACTGACGGGTCTCGACTTGGTCACCAGCAAGCTCCTGGCCAACTCGGACCGGTGGGCCGACCGCTCGGTGTACAGCCGCGACATCATCGACTTGGCCATGCTGGAGCCCGGCCGGGACCTGATGGTGCGCGCTGTCGCTAAAGCCGAGACGGCCTACAGGTCCTCTGTCGTCGGCGATCTGAACAGGGCGATCGCCTACCTTCGAGACAATCCGCATCGCCTTGACGAGTGCATGCGTGAGCTGCGGATGGCCGACCCGCCGAAGGCTGTCCTGTGGGATCGCATCAAGCGGCTGGGGCCGGATGCCGCGTAACCGTGGGGCTGACGGGCGGCGGCAGCCACTGATTCGAACGGAATCAGGCCGGCACGCGACGGCAGGCCCACTCGGTGTGCAGCGTGCGGTTGAACCGTTCGACCTCGCCGTTCTGCTGAGCCGTCGATGAGCTTGTGGGTGATGGTCATTCCGCTCCTCACGCCAGGCCCCGGACGTGCCTCACGGGCGAAGTATTCCGTGCGCGTGGATGTATACGGACGAAGTCTACGGCCCGGCGCGTCGGTCCGTGCCGTGCGCGGGCCCGTGGACGAGCGCGAGCACCCGTGCGGGTCCGCCGGAACCTCCGCGGTGTTTGAGCGGGGCGACGATGACCGTGGCCTCCCGCGGCGGTACACACCGCAGCCGGGTGAGCATCTCCACGGCGTACCGACCGGCGCCGAGGACGGCGTGGTGGGCGGGGAAGTCGTCCGATGCGCCGCAGTCGATGCTCGGCGCATCGGTGGCGATGCCGACCGCGGAGCGTTCGGAGACGAGGAACTCGACCGCCGCGCGGGAGAACCCCGGCCAGTGGGCGACACCG
>CAYVJJ010000138.1:1950-7058 GCA_964451655.1 uncultured Mycobacteriaceae bacterium
CCGCCGGCGCCTGACTCGCCGGGAACGTCCGGCGGCGCGGTGGCGATGGCGACCAGCGCGCGGGACGGGATGGTTCCGTACCGGTCTTCCCAGCGGGCGAGGTCGGCGGGCGTGAGGAGCGTGTCCGGCTCCGATGCGGCACGGGCGCCGAGGTCCACGACCACCAGCGGCGCCAGCAGGTCCGCCGCGGGGATCGCGTCGACGGGCGGCGCGCCGGGCACGGCGTGGACGGGCGCGTCCACATGCGTGCCGGTGTGCTCCCCGAAGCTGAGCTGGTGCACCAGGAATCCGGGCGGACCGCTCACCTTCCGCATCCGGAAGTGCGGGTCCCCCGGCCAGACGGGGAACCCCTCGTGCAGGGTGCGGGTCAGGTCGACGACGGTGGCCTGCAGCGCGCGTGCCGCAGCGGTGGCCTCGTCGGTGGGGTCCTCTCGCCGGTCCATGGGGTCGATTGTGCCGGGTGCGGGGGCATCATGCCGGGGCCGAGGCGTGCCGGGCCGGGCCCGGGGTCAGCCGGTCTGCAGCCGGCGCGCCTTCTCCAGTGCGGCGAGGGTGTGCAGCACCGAGGTGCGCTGCCGCTCGAGGTCCTTGATGCGGGCGCGGGCCGCGAGGCCGCCGGCCTGCGACTTCTGTTCGATCTGCGCGTCGATGGCGCCCAGCTTGTCCAGCAGCGTGGTGACACGCGCCTCGAGGGTCTGCAAGTCCACATCGACCGCGGGGCCGGTCTGCTTCCGGGAACGGGAGCGGCCCGCGGATGCGCCGCGGGCGCCGGCGTTCTTCGTCCCGCCGGAGCGTGCGGGGGAGGAGGACTCCTGCGCGGGGGCGGGAGCGGTAGGGTGCGGTTCGGCCGATTCGGCGGCGCCGGCGTCCTCTACGCGGATCTGCTCGACCCGTTCGACCGCGCTGCGGCGGGCTCCGGTCATGGCCTTGCGGATCTGCTCGCGCGTGGGCGGCTCGGCGAGACGGGAGGCGTTGAGGGCGGCGCGGGCGTCGCGGGCGGCGGCCCGATGGGCCCGCTCCTCCTCGTCCTCGGAGTCGAGCGAGCCCCCCAGCGGACGCAGGCCGTACATGCGCACGAAGTCGCGGGCCTCGGAGATGACGGACTCGTGCTGACGGCAAGCGCCGCAACGGTGTTCGTTGCGGTACTCCTCGATGGAGTCGTCGCTGCCGCACCAGACGCACAGGCCGGGGGACCAGTGCGCGGCGGGGGACGTGAGTGCTGAGGAGCCGTGTGCGGTGGAACAGTGCGGGGGGAGATCCTGAGCAAGAGTCACGAGCGGCAACACTAGGACACTCCGCGATCGCCGTCCGCACGGGGACCGGGCAACCGTAGCCCGGATCACACGATCACGCGCCGACGGCGGCGGACGGTTGTCCATCACCGGGTCTGGGTCAGGCGACGACCTGGGTCAGCCACTCGATCAAGGGGGTCAGCGCGCGCCATGATTCGCGCACCCGGTCGAGCGCGGCGGGCGTCTCCACCCATGCGGGACAGCCGAAGTGCCGGCGCGCGGTGAGCGAACGGTGCCGCAGCAGCGCGATCCGCGGATGGTCGGCCGGGTAGCCGCGCGGCTTCGTCTTGAGGCGGTCGCCGCCGATGTCGAACCCCGCGTCCGGCAGCGCGGCGACGAGGCGTTCGAGCTCCGCGCCGCGCACCTCGTCGTCGATCGTGGCGCGCAGCCGGGCCAATTGCGCCGGCTCCAGATGGTACGAGCCGCCCGCCACCGACAGTCCGGCCGCGTCGATCTCCACGTAGTATCCGGTGCCTGGCGCGGTCCCGACGAAGACGCCCTGGTGGGTCTTGTACGGCGTCTTGTCCTTGCTGAAGCGCACGTCCCGGTACGGGCGGAACACCTTCGCCGCGCCGAACTCGTCCTCGAGCGCGGCGGCGAGCGTCTCCATCGTGGCGCGCACGGTGTCCCGGTAGAAGGCCTTGTGTTCCTGCCACCAGACCCGCGAGTTGTCGGCCTCGAGATCCTCGTAGAAGTCCAGCGCGGCGAACGGGATCCCGCGGAAGGGCCCCGGAGAGGTCACGGCAGGCCTCAGGCGATGCCGTTGAACAGGGAAGTCACCGAGCCGTTGTCGAAGACCTCCCGGATGGTGCGCGCCAGCAGCGGCGCGATGCTCAGCACCGTGAGGTTGTCGAACTGCTTGTCCCCGCTGATCGGCAGGGTGTCGGTGACGATCACCTCGCGGGCACCGCAGGTGGCCAGGCGCTCAGCGGCCGGATCGGAGAGCACGCCGTGGGTGGCGGCGATGATCACGTCGCCCGCGCCGGCCTCCTTGAGCACGCGCACCGCACCGGCGATGGTCCCGCCGGTGTCGATCATGTCGTCGATGAGCACGCAGGTGCGGCCCTCCACGTCGCCCACCACGCGGTTGGACTTGACCTGGTTGGGCACCAGCGGGTCGCGGGTCTTGTGGATGAACGCCAGCGGGGCGCCGTCGAAGGAGTCGGCCCACTTCTCCGCCACCCGCACGCGGCCGGAGTCGGGGGAGACGACGGTCATGTTGTCGGTGCCGTAGCGCTCGCGGACGTAGTCGCCCAGCTGGCCCTGCGCGTGCATGTGGTCCACGGGGCCGTCGAAGAAGCCCTGGATCTGGTCCGTGTGCAGGTCGACCGTGATAATGCGGTCCGCGCCGGCGGTCTTGAGCAGGTCCGCCACCAGGCGCGCCGAGATGGGCTCGCGGCCGCGGTGCTTCTTGTCCTGGCGGGCGTAGGGGTAGAACGGCAGGATCGCGGTGATCCGCTTGGCCGAACCGCGCTTGAGCGCGTCGATCATGATGAGCTGCTCCATGATCCACTGGTTCAGCGGATACGGGTTGCTCTGCAGCACGAAGGCGTCGCTGCCGCGCACCGACTCCTCGAACCGCACGAAGATCTCGCCGTTGGCGAACTCCCGCGCCGTCTGCGGCGTGAGTTCCACGCCGAGCTCCTTGGCCACGCGCTCCGCCAGCTCGGGGTGGGCCCGGCCGCCGAAGAGCATGAGGTTCTTGTGGTTCGCCGCCGAAAGTGCGCTCACTGGTCCTCGCCGTCCTCGTGATCGTCGTGGTTCTTCTGCGCGAGCCGCGCGGCCTCGGCGGACGCCGTCTGCGGCCACCTCCGCTCGACCCAACCCTCCAGGTTGCGTTGCGCCCCGACCGTCATGGCCAGTGCTCCCGGGGGGACATCCTTGCGGACGACGGTGCCGGCCGCCGTGTAGGCGCCGTCTCCGATCGTCAGGGGGGCGACGAACATGGTGTCCGAGCCCGCGCGTACATAGGAGCCGACCTTTGTGTGGTGCTTCTCCAGGCCGTCGTAGTTGACGAACACGCAGGATGCGCCGATGTTGGTGTGTTCACCGATGGTCGCGTCACCCACGTACGTCAGGTGCGGCACCTTGGAGGCCTCGCCGATGTCGGCGTTCTTGGTCTCGCAGAAGGCGCCGATCTTGCCGTCGGCGCCCAGCACCGTGCCCGGGCGCAGATAGGCGAACGGGCCGACCGAGGCGCCGGCCGCGATGCGGGCGCCGCTGCCGTGCGTGCGGACCACCGACGCCCCCTCGCCCACGTGCACGTCGGTCAGAGTGGAATCGGGGCCGATCTGCGCGCCGGCCTCCACGACGGTGGCGCCGTGCAGTTGCACGCCGGGATGCACGGTGACGTCCTGCGCCAGCCGCACGCCCACGTCGATCCACGTGGTGGCGGGGTCGGTGACGGTGACACCCGCGCGCATCCAGTCCTCGACGATGCGGCGGTTGAGCTCGGCGGCCAGGGCGGACAGCTGCACGCGGTCGTTGACTCCCGCGACCAGGCGGGCGTCGTCCACGTGCAGCGCACCCACTCCGGCGCCGCCCGCGCGCGCCGCGGCGACGGTGTCGGTCAGGTAGATCTCGCCCTGCGCGTTGTCGGAGTCCAGCCCGCCGAGCGCGGTGCGCAGGAACGCCGCGTCGAACGCGTACACGCCGGAGTTGATCTCCCGGACGGCCCGCTGGGTCTCGTCGGCGTCGGCCTGCTCGACGATGCCGGAGACCCCGTGGGAGTCGCGGATGACGCGGCCGTACCCGGTGGGGTCGTCGACGGTCGTGGTCAGCAGCGACACCGCCGCGTCCGCGGCCCGGTGCGCGTCGACCAGGGAACGGATGGCGGGTGAGTCGAGCAGCGGGACGTCGCCGGCCGTGACGACGACGGTGCCGGCGAAGCCCGCGGGCAGGCCCTCGAGCCCGCACGCCACCGCGTGACCGGTGCCGTCCTGGCTGGGCTGCACCACCGTGGTGACCGCTGCGCCGAGCCGCTCGCCCACGCGGTCCGCCTCGGCGGTCACCGCCTCCGCCTGGTGGCCGACGACCGCCACGAGGTGCGCCGGGGCGGCCCCGGCGGCGGCGTGCAGCGCGTGCCCGAGCATGGACCGACCGGCGAGGGGGTGCAGGACCTTGGGGGTGGCCGAGCGCATCCGGGTGCCGGCCCCGGCGGCGAGGACGATCACGGCGAGCGCGTCATCAGGCGATGATGCCTGCTCAGGCATGAATCTCCCTTGCGGATAGCGGGCTGATGCGGCGGCGGGCGCACCGCGACAGCGACGATCTTACGGAACCGCCGCAAGTCTGCAGGGTTCGGGTAGCGGCGGCGCCCGGAGCAGGAAACTACAGGTCACCCGCGTGCGGGCCGTTGCCGGCCCGCACGCGGAAACGGGTCAGGCGACCAGTTTGAGGCCGATCACACAGCCCACGATACCGGCCAGTAGCAGGATCTTGACCACGGACGCGGACTCGTCGCCGGTGGCCATGGCGTAGACGATCGTGGTGCAGGCGCCGATGGCCACCCAGACGGCGTAGGACGTGCCCGTGGGCAGTTCCTTCATCGCGTAGGCCAGGCCGCCCATGCTCACCGCGGCCGCCGCCGCGAAGATCAGCGACGGCCACAGGCGGGTGAACCCCTCCGACCGGCCCAGCGCCGTCGCCCAGACGGCCTCGAACATGCCGGAGATGATCAGTACGAGCCAGTGCATTGTGCGCTCCTGTGGGGCCGTCTTGTCGCGCACCGGGTACGGCCCCGCTCGTCCGGGAGTCCGGAAGGACTCTGGCGGAGATGGTCGCACATGCGCACGGGCACCCGCCCCGAGGGAACGA
>CAYVJJ010000139.1:0-4803 GCA_964451655.1 uncultured Mycobacteriaceae bacterium
AGCTGGTAGGTGCGCCGGGCGATGCGCCCGATGCCGATTTCCACGAGGTCACGCACGCGCGTCCCCTTTCCTGGTACGCGGGGCGCGCTGCGCCCCGGTCGTCAACGCGGCGACGGTCCGCCCGCGCCGCTGTTGTTGCGGCCGCTGTCCGCGTTCGCGCCGCGGACGCGCGCCCCGGTCAGCGTGAATAGTAGTTGGGCGCCTCGACGGTCATCTGGATGTCGTGCGGATGGCTCTCCTTGAGCCCCGCCGCAGTGATCTGGACGAACTGCGCGTCCTGCAGCTCCTCGATGGTGCGGGCGCCGGTGTAGCCCATGGCCGCCCGCAAGCCGCCGGTGAGCTGGTGGATCACCGACCCCAGGGGGCCGCGGTACGGCACGCGCCCCTCGATCCCCTCAGGCACCAGCTTGTCCTCGGACAGCACGTCGTCCTGGAAGTAGCGGTCCTTGGAATAGGAGCGCCCCTGCCCCCTGGTCTGCATCGCGCCCAGCGACCCCATCCCGCGGTAGGCCTTGAACTGCTTGCCGCCGTGCAGCACCAGGTCACCGGGGGACTCTCCGGTGCCCGCCAGCAGCGAGCCCAGCATCGCCGTCGACGCGCCCGCCGCGAGCGCCTTGGCCACGTCACCGGAGAACTGCAGGCCGCCGTCCGCGACGATCGGGATCCCCTCCGGACGGCACACCGCGGCCGCCTCGAGGATCGCGGTGATCTGCGGTGCGCCGACCCCGGCCACCACGCGGGTGGTGCAGATGGACCCGGGGCCCACCCCGATCTTCACCGCGTCCACGCCCGCGTCGATGAGCGCGCGGGCACCGCCGCGGGTGGCCACGTTGCCGCCGATGATGTCCACGCCGTGCAGGCCGGACCGGGAGTCGACCTCCTTGCGCAACCGCGAGATCATCTCCAGCACCCCCGCCGAGTGCCCGTGGGCGCTGTCGACCACCAGCACGTCCGCACCGGCATCCGCCAGGCTCATCGCGCGGGTCCAGGAGTCCTCACCCACACCGACTGCGGCGCCGACGAGCAGCCTGCCGTCGCGATCCTTGGTGGCGTACGGGTACTGCTCGGTCTTGACGAAGTCCTTCACCGTGATCAGCCCGGTGAGCCTTCCCGCACCGTCGACGATGGGCAGCTTCTCGATTTTGTGCCGCCGCAGCAGCCCCAGCGCCGCCTCCGCGGAGACCCCCTCCTGCGCGGTCACCAGCGGCGCCGTGGTCATCACCTCGGATACCGGACGGCTCATGTCCACCTCGAAGCGCATGTCCCGGTTGGTGATGATGCCGACCAGCGAGCCCTCCCCGTCGGTGACGGGGAGCCCGGAGATGCGGAAGCGGGCGCACATCGCGTCCACGTCCTCGAGTGTGTCCGTGGGACTGCACGTGACCGGATCGGTGACCATGCCGGCCTCGGAGCGCTTGACCGTCTCGACCTGCCCGGCCTGCGCCTCCGCCGCGAGATTGCGGTGCAGCACGCCCATCCCGCCGGACCGCGCCATCGCGATCGCCATCCGCGCCTCGGTGACCGTGTCCATCGCCGAACTGACGAGCGGCACCTGCAGACGGATGTTGCGCGTCACCTGACTGGAGGTGTCGACCTGCCCGGGGATGACCTCGGACGCCGCGGGTAGCAGCAGAACGTCGTCGAAGGTGAGGCCCGTCATCGCGATCTTGTCGTCACGGTCGCCACCGAATTTGACGTTTACCTGCCCGGCCGGATTGCTCATACGATGTTTGGCCTTCCTGGTATGGCCTCGGGTGTGGGGATGCGTCCATGCTATCGGGACGCACGCCGCCCGGCCCTGACAGCCTGTGCCGACGAGGCGGCAGTCACTCCGGCGGCGTCTTCCGGCACTGCATTCCCCTGCTGTTGCGGGGCGTTTCCCGAGCCGCTGGGCGGTGCCGCACGCGCTGCGGCGACGCGCGCGGTGCGGGACTGCGGTGGCGGTTCATGGCGCTCGCCAAGTACCGTGGGCCTCGTGCACGACCATCTTCCGCCCGGCCTGCCGCCGGATCCGTTCGCGGGTGACCCCGCAGATCCGGCCGCGGCCTTCGATTCCCCGGATCCGGCCCAGCCGCTGGACGCGCATGAGCGTCTCGCCGTCGAGGAGGACCTGGCTGATCTCGCCGTGTACGAGGCCCTGCTGGGGCATCGCGGTGTCCGCGGCCTGGTCATCGCGTGCGAAGACTGTCACGACGACCACTACCACGATTGGGAGATGCTCCGCGCCAACCTCATGCAGTTGCTGGTCGACGGTAGCGTGCGCCCCCATGAGCCGGCGTTCGATCCGCAGCCGGAGGATTACGTCACCTGGGATTACTGCCGCGGTTATGCGGACGCCGCCATGAACGACGCGTCGATGTTCACCGACGGCCACGATCTCTGATCCGTACGGGTCTCTGATCCGTACGAGTGTGCCGCCGCGCCCCTCGACAGGGCCGGCGGCACATTCGTCTGCACGATCACGCCCGTACCGGTACGGCCGGCCCCCGCGTGACGCGGCTGCGACCGTCTAGTTCGCGTCCAGGTCGCTGAGCTGCTTGCCCGACGACTTGGTGGGGGTCGCCTCCTGCTGCTTGAGCATCTCCTTCGACGGCTCGTCCGTGGCCGTCGGCGACGGGGTGGACCGCGTGGGCGTAGGCGTCGCGGTGGCGGTCGGCGTCGGGGTGGCCGTACCGGCCTGCTGCTGCGTCGGCGCGGGCTGCTGCTGCGGCTGCGGCAACGGGATCTGCGGAATCAGCTCCTGCGGCAGCGGCGGCAGCTCGATGCTCGGCAGCCCCGGCACCTGCGGGAGGTTGATCCCGCCCTGGGGCGGAGCCGGCGGAGCGGGCGGCGCAGGCGTGGAGGTGTCCGACGGGGGCTGAGGCGCGGGCTGCGCCTCCTCCCCGACCGCGGGCGCCTGCGACTTCGGCAGGCCGGTGGCCTTCGCCCACAGTTCCACGCGCGTGTTGTCCAACTCGTCGAACGCGGCGTTACCGCGAAGCTTCTCCATCTTCTCGGTCGTCGCGTCCAGCAGTGCCAGGCACCCGGCCTTATCGCCCTTGGCCAACAGGTCCTGCGCACGCGCCAGATCATCGCGGACACTCGCCGCAGTCACGTACTGCTCGGAGCTCTGCCCGGCGGGGGCGTCGGCGCCGGAGAAGTGGCCGGCGACGGCGATCCCGCCCAGCAGCACCGCCACGGAGGCCGCACCTGCGGCCGCGGTGGTCATCCAGCGGTGCCGGCGACGACGCAGAGGCACCACGTTGCCTGCGTCCGCGGCACCCGCCTCGAGAGCAGCGGCCAGATCCTCGTCCGACGGCATGCCGGGCATAGGGGCGCTGATGATCTCGTGGCGGGCACCCGAGAACAGCACGGCCAGGTCCGCCTCGCCCTCGGACGAGGTCGGCACTTCACCGCCGCGGAGTATCGACTCGACGAACTCGTCGTCATGCAGGATGGCGGCGAGGTCTTCCCCGGGGGACCCGTCGCCCGTCGCGCCGTCACGCTCGGACACCCTGCTCACCCGCCTCTCCAAAAGAATTCCTCAACTTCGCGAGGGCCCTGTGCTGGGCCACGCGTACAGCACCGGCGGTGCTGCCGACCGCGGCCGCCGTCTCCTCCGCGGACATCCCGACGATCAACCGCAGGACGATGATCTCGCGCTGCTTGCTCGGCAGCCCCTCCAGGAGGCGCTCCACCCGCAGCCGGGACTCCGCGTCGAGATACGACTGCTCCGGGTCCAGGTACGCACTGTCCTGGACGCCGTTGCGCCCGATCTCGTCTGGTATATCCGCTGTGGGCTCGGATTTGTTACGCGCCGACGACCGGTGCGCATCCGCGACTTTGTGGGAGGCGATCCCGTAGACGAAGGCCATGAACGGCTTGCCCTGATCCTTGTAGCGGGGCAAGGCGGTCACCACCGCCATGCATACTTCCTGAGCCACGTCGTCGGCCGATCCGAAGCCGCGTTCAGCGAACCCCACCCGCGCACGGCAGTACCGGACGACGAGGGGGCGGATCTCGGCCAGCAGGCGCTGCAGGGCGGCGCGATCGCCTGCCACGGCGTCCGCGACGTCTCGAGAAACCTCGTCGTCCGGTCGCGTCATCGTGCCTTCAAGCCCCAGTTCGTCGTGTCGCCGTCCCGCCTGCGGCGATGCGTGTTTCAAGTCGATTGTCCCGCCCCACCATATCGGCCGGGTGCACGGCGCGGTGTGCGAGTCGCCCTCCCGCCTGTCGCCGACGGGCGTCACCTGCGCGGTTCAGCCGTAGCCCCGCATCGTGCCCGGCTCACCGCCGCCCCGCGCCCGCAACACGGCCGCGCAGTGCCGCGCGTCCTCCGCGGCGACGGCCGCGTCCGCCCCCTCCCCCAGTCCCGCGGACAGCATCGCTGCCGCCCACCGCAACGGCACCAGCCCCGCTTCCCCGGCCGCAGCACAGGCAAGGGCGGAGGACCGGGCTGCCGCAGCGCGCCGGCCCGCCACCGCGTTCGCCGCCGCTCCGATCAGGATCGTCTTGATGCGGTGCCGCTCCGAGAACGGCGTCTGCCCGGTGGTGGCCTCGGTCATCTCCCGGGCGGCCTCGATCATGTCCCGCGCGGCCGCGGCCTCGCGCAACGCCGCATCGGCCTCACCCGCCGTCATCGCGGCCTCTGCCGCCACCCAGCGACGGCGCAGCGCCGCCCTGCCCCCGCAGTCCGGCCCTCCGCGCGCCCTCGCCGGGCCCCCCGGCGGGCTCACGAGCGCGAGCAGGCGACGCGACGACCGCCAGTCGCCGCGCCCCAGGTTGTCCGCTGCCAGCCCGGTGATCGCATCCGCCCACGCCTGC
>CAYVJJ010000139.1:4903-7026 GCA_964451655.1 uncultured Mycobacteriaceae bacterium
CACCGTCCGCATCGGCCTCACCGTCCGGCGCCGGCATGACGGCGGCGAGGTGCGACAGCGCGCGGCCGTCGTAGACCGCGGCCCTCCCGTGCCCGCCCATCTGACGCAGCAGCGAGGCGGCGGTCGACGCCGCCAGCGAACTCCACGCCGGGTCCGCCACCGCCTCCGCCGACCGGCGCAGGGCGGCCAGGTCTGCGCCCGCTCTGGCATAGAAGCCTGCAGCGCCGTGCGCGACCGCCCGCCACCAACGCTCCTGGAGCGTGCGCGCCGGCGGAAGGATCAGCACTCCCGGGCCGGGCCCCGCACCGAATGCCGCATCGTGCAGCCTGCGTGCGTGCTCATCGGCGGCGCCGCCCACCGCATCCGGCACGGCGACGCCCGCATACCGCTCCGTCTGCACGGCACGACTCTAGCCGGACCACCGCCCCCTGGCCGCCCCGTGCGCCGGACGAGCATCCGCGGGCACCGCACGGGCCGGTTCCTGAACCGCATCGCGAACGGATGATGGAGCGTTTCACATTGACGACAGGAAGCCCTGTAACACCAGCAAACGGCGGGCAAGCACATCACCGCGAGTGACACACAGGCGTTTGACACATGTTTCCGTGCGTGCTTAGAGTGGCGTCACAGCCGCATCGGCCGTGCCGTGCGTCACACCGGAATGCCCTTTGTGACCAGCAGATTCACCGGGTGGACCCCGGGAACACCGGCCGGCGGATCGCCACGATCGACCACGACGGAGGTGCCATGAGCCGCCCACACGCCCTTCCCGGCGCACTTGTCGACGATTGGGAATGGCAGCAGCGGGGGTTGTGCCGCGGCGTCGATTCGTCCGTGTTCTTCCACCCTGACGGCGAACGCGGCCACGCCCGCAGCGCCCGCGAGCAGAGGGCCAAGCAACTGTGCGCCCGCTGCCCGGTGCTGGAGGCCTGCCGCGAGCACGCGCTCGCCCTCGCGGAGCCGTACGGCATCTGGGGCGGGATGTCGGAGTCGGAGCGCATGTTCATCCTCAAGAAGCGCCGCAATGCGCAGCGCCAGCGCGACGCGGTCGAGCCCGCGTACGGCGATGCCCGCAGGCCGGCCGCACCCCCGGTCCAGCAGGTGCACGAGAACGCGTCCTGACCGGGGATTGCGGCGGCCGGCACACCGGGACAGCACCGATACGGCAAGGCCCGGGGCCGGCGCACGCGATCCGCGTCCGCCGGCCCCGGGCCTGGTCTCGGCCTGCAGTCCTGGCGCTCAGTGCTGGTGGGCGCCCTCGGCCTCGTCATCCTCCTCCGGCTTCTCGACCACGGCTCCCTCGGTGGTGAGCACCATGCGCGCCACCGAGGCCGCGTTCTCCACCGCGGAACGGGTCACCTTGACCGGATCGATGATGCCGCCGGCCACCAGGTCGCCGTACTCGAGGGTGGCGGCGTTGTAACCGTGCCCCTCAGGCAGTTCACCGACCTTCTCGACAACGACCGAACCGTCGGCGCCGGCGTTCGAGGCGATCCAATACAGCGGCGCCCGCAGAGCCGTGCGCACCAGCTCGATGCCCACGGCCTCGTCGCCGGACGCCGAGCCGGCCAGGGCGGTGAGCCCGGCCGCCGCCGTGACCAGCGCGGTGCCGCCGCCGGGCACCACACCCTCCTCGACAGCCGCCTTGGCCGCGGCGACCGCATCCTCGACACGGTGCTTCCGCTCCTTGAGCTCGGTCTCCGTCGCGGCTCCGACCCGGATCACCGCGACGCCGCCCGCCAGCTTGGCCACGCGCTCGGCGAGCTTTTCGCGGTCCCACTCGGAATCCGAGGACTCGATCTCCGCACGCAGCTGCGCGACCCGCTTGTCGAGCTCCGCCTTCTCGCCGGCGCCGTCGACGATGGTGGTGTCGTTCTTGGTCACCACCACGCGGCGCGCACTGCCCAGCATGGACAGCTCCGCCGACTGCAACGTCAGCCCCACGTCGGCGGTGACGACCTGTCCGTCCGTCACGATCGCCAGGTCGTCGAGGAACGCCTTGCGGCGCTCGCCGAAGAACGGCGCCTTGACCGCGACGGCCTTGAGCGTCTTGCGCAGCGCGTTGACGACCAGCGTGGACAGCGCCTCGCCCTCGACGTCCTCGGCGATGATGAGCAGCGGCC
>CAYVJJ010000140.1:0-7023 GCA_964451655.1 uncultured Mycobacteriaceae bacterium
CGGCGGACTGTTCCGGACCGGGACTATTATTCACGGAATCTACTGTAGTAAATTGATGGCGCGACGGCCAGATGACCGTCCGCACACCCGGCGAGAGGATCGAGAGACGATGACGACCAACGACGTGGTCATGGCCACCAGCGCGGACGATGCCCGGGCTGTCGACGACCTGCGCGCGCAGCACGCGGAGATCCTCGGCCGGCTCACCGGCGCGGCGGACGCGCTCAGGGCGGCGGCCGGATCCGCGGGACCGCAGTTCGACGAGGCGTTCCGCGGCGCCCGGGAATTCCTCGGCGGCGGCCTGCGCGAGTACCTCGGCGCGGCGGACGACGGGATCTACGCCGCCGCGCGCACCACCGCCGCCACGCGGCTGCTCGCCGAGGCGCACCGCGTCGCCGCGCCGGGGCTCCAGCGGGAGATCACGCGCCTCGTCGACGCCGCCGAACGGCCGGAGGCCATCGCGGCGGCGGATGCGGCGACCGCGCTGATCCGCGCCCGGCTGGACGTCGAGGACGAGGTGCTCCTGCCCGCGCTGGCGGGAGAGCGTGAGGTGGATCTCGCGGGGCTCGCGGCTGCGCTGCCGGATCCGCTCTCCGGCACGGCGCCGGTGACCGGCGGCCAGGGCGGCGGCCACGTGGGATGCGCATGCGGCGAGCACGACGGCCCGGAGGCCCCGGAACTGGATGTGCGCTCCATCCCGCACGCCATCCGCCATGCGACGGTGTTCGGCGCGTTCGACGCGGTGCCGGCCGGCGGGTCGATGGTGCTCATCGCGCCGCACGACCCGATCCCTCTGCTGCACCAGCTGGGCGAGCGCGCCGGCGGCCGGCTCGAGGTGTCCTACGAGGAGCGCGGGCCGGAGGCCTGGCGTCTGCGGCTGGCCCGCATCTGAGGCCCGTCCGGGGACGGGCGCGGCTCATCCGGCGAGCCGCGCCCCGATCCCGAGCAGCTGCGCCGTGGCGGAGCCCAGGCGGAACTCCCCGCTCTTGGCGGCGAGGAAGTACCGGTGCACCGGGTGGTCCCGGTCCAGTCCCACCCCGCCGTGCACGTGGACGGTCGTGTGCCCCACGCGGTGGCCCGCGTCGGCGGCCCAGAACTTGGCGATGCGGACGGCGTCGTCGGCGTCGAGTCCCTCGGCCAGCCGCCATGCGGCCTGCTCGAAGGTCAGTCGGGCGGCTTTGACGTCGATGAACGCGTCCGCCAGCCGTTGGGCCACCGCCTGGAAGCTGCCGATGGGGCGGTCGAATTGCTCGCGCTCGCGGGCGTAGGCGCTGGTGAGCTCCAGGGAACGCTCGAGCACGCCGCACTGCTCCGCGCAGAGCCCCACGGTGCTGCGCTGCAGCAGGCGGGTGAGCACGGCGCGCCCGTCCGCCGTGCCGTCTCCGGAACCCAGCCGCGCCGAGTCGGGCACGTGCACGCCGTCGCACCGCACGGCCGCGATGCTGCGGTGGTCGATCCCGTCCTGCCGGGTGACGAGCGCGTCCGCCGTGGGCACCAGGAACACCCCGACCGCGCCGTCCGGACCGCCGTGGCCGGTGAGCGTCGCCGGCACCAGGATCGCGGCGCTCTCATCGGCGAACGGCACCGCGGTCTTGGCCGCGTGCAGCACCCAGTCCCCGTCGGGCCGGCGCTCCGCGGTGGCGGCGGGCGCATACGGGTCGGCGCTGAGCGGTTCGTCGAGCGCCGCGGTCAGGACGATCTCGCCGGCGGCGGCCCGCCGCCCCCACTCCGCGAGCGGCGGCGGGCCGAACTCCACCAGTGCGTCCGCGGCCGTCACGATCGAGGGCAGATAGGGGACACCGGCGAGCGAGCGGCCGAGTTCACGCAGGATCGCCGTCTGCTCGAGGATGCCGAACCCTCCGCCGACGGGCTCCGGCAGCGCGGCGGCGAGCACTCCGGCCTCGGCGAGGGCGGAGTACAGAGTCGTATCGACGCGTCCGGGCACCGTGTCCAGCTCGCGCTGCCGGTCGTCGGTGCTGAGTTTGGCGCAGATGTCGCGGGTGAGGCCGGCCAGGTCGTCCTGGGCCTCGGTGCGGGTGAAATCCATGTGTGATCCCTGGGTGTCGGGTGCCGGTGGGCGGGGGCGCAGGTGCGGGGTCAGCGGCGGGAGGCGGGCAGCCCCAACGCGGTCATCGCGATGATGTCGCGCTGCACCTCATTGGTGCCGCCGCCGAAGGTGAGGATCAGTGACGAGCGGTGCATCCTCTCCAGACGCCCGCGCAGTTGCGCCCCGGGGGAGTCCTGCCGCAGCACGGCGGCGGGGCCGAGCACCTCCATGAGCAGCCGGTAGGCCTCGGTGGCGAACTCCGTGCCGAAGACCTTGCACGCGGAGGCGTCCCCGGGGCTGGGGGCGTGCTCGGCGCTCCAGGCGATCTCCCAGTTCATCAGCTTCAGGTACTCCACCTTGGCGTGGACGCGGGCGAGGTTGAGCTGCACCCACTCCTGGTCGAGCACCCTGCGCCCGTCGGACAGCCGCGTCTCACGCGCCCATTCGACCGTCTCCTCGAGCGCGCCGATGAGCGGGGCGGCGGAGGTGAGTGCCACCCGCTCGTGGTTGAGCTGGTTGGTCATGAGCTTCCAGCCGCCGCCGACCTCGCCGACGACGTTGTCCGCCGGGACGCGCACGTCCTGGTAATAGGTGGCGGACGTGTCCGGCCCGGCCATCGTGTGCACGGGTGTGTAGGAGAACCCGGGTGAGTCGGTGGGCACGATCATCATCGTGATGCCGCGGTGCTTCTTGGCCTGCGGGTCGGTGCGCGCGGCCAGCCACACGTAGTCGGCGTAGGCGATGAGACTGGTCCACATCTTCTGCCCGTTGACGATCCAGTCTCCCGAGGCGTCGTCGCGTACGGCCGAGGTGCGCAGACTCGCCAGGTCGGTCCCCGATCCGGGTTCGGAGTACCCGATCGAGAAATGGACCTCCCCGGCGGCGATGCGCGGCAGGTAGAAGGCCTTCTGCTCGTCGGTGCCGAAATACATGATCGTCGGCGCCACCGAGTTGATGGTCAGGAAGGGGACCGGAGCGCCCGCGATCGCGGCCTCGTCGGTGAAGATCAGCTGGTCGATCGTGGAGCGGTTCTGACCGCCGTACTCCTCCGGCCAGCCGAGTGCCAGCCAGCCGTCCTCCCCCATCTGCCGGACCACGTCGCGGTAGGCGGTGCCCTCCCCGTACTCGCCGCTCTGCACGGAGAGCGCCTCGCGCCGCTCGGGTGTGATCAGCCGGGAGAAGTAGTCCCGGAGCTCGGCGCGCAGGGCTTCCTGCTCCGGACTGTAGGCGATGTGCATGTGACCTCCGTGGGCGGTCGGTGATCCCGCGCATGACGTTGCCTCGTCTGTGCGGCGCGTCACGACCGATCATTGCACACAGGTGGAACACGTTCTAGTCTTAGATCACATCGCCTCCGCGGAGGCGGACGAACCCGGGAGGAGTAGGCCGATGAAGGTCAAGGTGGACCTGAACCTGTGCGAGGCGAACGCGATCTGCTGCGGGCTGGCGCCGAAGGTGTTCGAGCTCGATGACGAGGACATCCTCCACATCAAGGTCGACGACGTGCCTGAGGAGCTGGAGAAGCGCGTGCGGATGGCGATCGACCGCTGTCCCAAGGGCGCGCTCAGCGAGCACTGAGCGCCCGCGGCGAGGCGTCGACGATCGCAGATCAGTGCCGGCCGGTTGACCCGGCCGGCACCGTGCTGCCGCGGGGTGTGTAGTCCGTTCGGTGCAATCGGGCGGGCGCTCAGTGAGTCTGATCACACGTGTTGTACCGTGCTGACTGGAACACGTTCCGGTCGGCTGCGGCGGACTCCCCGGAGGCACGCCGCGCGGGGAGCCGGTCGAACGGCCGGGCCGTGGTGGATACTGAGGCGGCACCGGCGGGGCCCGGCTCACGTCCGGCGGTGGGGATCGCCGGAATCACAAAGTGGTGCAGAACACGACACGGAAGAAGGAAGGAGGTCCGGTGAACAAGGTCATGGAAGGCCCCGTCAAGGGGATCGGCGGATTCTTCGCCATGACACTGGACTCCTTCCGCTACACGTTTTCCCGGCCCGTCCAGTGGCGGGAGTTCATCGAGCAGGCCTGGTTCATCGCGCGGGTGTCGATGATCCCCACCGTCCTGGTGGCCGTGCCGTTCACCGTGCTCGTCAGCTTCACGCTCAACATCCTGCTGCGGGAGATCGGCGCCTCGGACCTGTCCGGTGCGGGCGCGGCGTTCGGCACCGTCAGCCAGGTCGGCCCCATGGTCACGGTCCTGATCGTGGCCGGCGCCGGCGCTACGGCGATCTGCGCGGACCTGGGCGCGCGCACCATCCGCGAGGAGATCGCCGCGATGGAGGTCCTGGGCATCGACCCGGTCAAGCGCCTGGTGATCCCGCGGATGTGGGCGTCGATGCTGGTGGCCATCCTGCTCAACGCGATGGTCTCCACCATCGGCATCTTCGGCGGGTTCGTGTTCTCGGTGTTCCTCCAGGACGTCAACCCCGGCGCGTTCGTCAACGGCATCCCCGTCCTCACCGACTTGGGGGACCTGGTCATTTCGGAGGTGAAGGCCGGTGTCTTCGGCGTCATCGCGGGCCTGGTCGCCTGCTACCGCGGGCTCACCGTCCGGGGCGGCCCCAAGAGCGTGGGAGACGCCGTCAACGAGACCGTCGTCTACGCCTTCATGGCGCTGTTCGTCGCCAACGTCATCATCACCGCCGTCGGCGTGAAGATCGCGGGGTGACGGCATGGCAGTGATCACCGGCAGGTTCCCGCGCACCCGGCGTCAGGTGGGGCGCGTCTCGGACGGGGTCGACGACTTCGGCAGGCAGGCCTATTTCTATTGGCAGGCCGTGCTCCACATCCCGTTCGCGCTGCGCAAGTACAAGAAGGAGACGTTGCGGCTGATCGCCGAGATCAGCATGGGCACCGGCGCCCTGGCCATGATCGGCGGCACCGTCGTCATCGTCGGCTTCCTCACGCTCATGGCCGGCGGCACCATCGCCACCCAGGGTTTCGCCTCGCTGGGCGACATCGGCGTCGAGGCCCTCACCGGGTTCTTCGCCGCGTTCATCAACGTGCGCATCGCTGCACCCGTCGTCGCAGGCATCGGCCTGGCCGCCACCATCGGTGCCGGTTCCACCGCGCAGCTGGGCGCCATGCGCGTGAGCGAGGAGATCGACGCGCTCGAGGCCATGGCCATCTCCTCGGTGCCGTACCTGGTCAGCACGCGCGTGGTCGCCGGGATGATCGCCGTGATCCCGCTGTACTCGCTGGCGGTGATCGCCTCGTTCATCGCCAGCCGTTTCTCCACGGTCGTGCTGTTCGGGCAGTCGGCGGGCATCTACGACCACTACTTCACGACGTTCCTGCAGCCTCTCGACATCCTGTGGTCGTTCTTCCAGGCCATCGCGATGGCGATCGTCGTGATGCTGGTGCACACGTACTACGGCTACAACGCCTCCGGCGGCCCGGCCGGCGTGGGCGTGGCCGTGGGCAACGCCGTGCGCACGTCGCTGATCTGCGTCGTCACCGTGACCCTGCTCATCTCCCTGGCGATCTACGGAACGTCGGGCAACTTCCATCTCTCAGGCTAGGGGGCAGGTGACATGAACACGCACCCCGGAGCCCGGGTGAACTACAAGCTGTTCGCGTTGGTCCTCGCCGCCGTGCTGGTGGGGTTGATCTCGATCGCCGTCATCTCGTTCAGAGGCGGATTCCAGTCGACCGAGCACGTCACGCTCCGCGCCGACCGCGCCGGCCTGGTCATGGAACCGGAGGCCAGGGTGAAGATGCGGGGCGTCGAGGTCGGGTTCGTCGAGTCGATCACGCACGAGCTCGGCGGGGCGGTGCTGGACCTCGCGATCTACCCGGACCAGCTGTCCAAGATCCCGCGCAACGTCCACGCGGACATCCGGTCCACCACGGTGTTCGGCGCCAAGTACGTCAACTTCGAGGAGCCGCCCCATCCGGACTCACAGCACCTGGAGGCGGGCGACATCATCGACTCGCAGAACGTCACGGTGGAGTTCAACACGCTGTTCCAGCACCTGACCGAGGTGCTCAACACCGTGCAGCCGCAGAAGATCAACGCCACACTGGGCGCGCTGGCGACGGCCCTCGACGGGCAGGGCAAGTCGCTGGGCGCGACGCTCGTCGGAGTCGACGACTACCTGGCGAAGATGAACCCGAGCCTCCCGGACCTGCGCAACGTGCTGGACAAGGCCGCCCCGGTCACCGACACGTACGCCCAGGCCGCGCCGGACCTGATGACGCTGCTCGACAACTCGACCGAGATCGGCAAGACCGTCGAGGACAAGTCGGACCAGCTGGCGCAGAGCCTGTCCGGAGCGACCGCCACGGCCGGCACGGGCAAGGCTGTGCTGGACGCCGCGGGAGAGGACTTCATCACCTCGGCGCACCTGCTGCAGCCCACGATCGGGCTCACCCGCGAATACTCGCCGGTGCTCACCTGCTTCATCGTGGGCATCGCCAACGCCAAGGACGCGGGCCAGGCGGCATTCGGCGGCGCGCAGCCGGGGCTGTCGCTCACCTCCGGCTTCCTGCCGGGCGCCCCGTCGTACCAGTACCCCGAGAACCTGCCGAAGGTGAACGCGAAGAACCCGCCGAGCTGCTACGGCCTGCCGTGGTTGGGCGAGGGCGTCCACGCGCCGTACGTCGTGACCGACACCGGTGCGAACCCCACGGTCACCGAACCACAGCGCGCGAACCCGCAGTCCCTGTGGGCGTTCCTGCTCGGCCCGCCGCCGCCCGGATGGACGTGGTGATCCGATGAACAAGACCCCCCTGAAATTCACCGCGCTCAAGCTCGGCATCTTCACGCTGGTGATGCTGCTGATCCTGGCGGGCCTCGTCGTGGTGTTCAGCCAGTACCGGACCGGCACCACCGAGGGCTACAGCGCGGTCTTCGACAACGCATCGAGCCTGGAGTCCGGCGACAAGGTCGCGATCGCGGGCGTGACTGTGGGCGCCGTGACCGGCGTGCACATCACCGATGACAACCGGGCGAAGGTGGACTTCAACGTCGA
>CAYVJJ010000141.1:0-2050 GCA_964451655.1 uncultured Mycobacteriaceae bacterium
GTGGCCGTCGTCTCGGACGGCTCGGCGGTGCTGGGGCTCGGGGACATCGGCCCGCGGGCGTCACTTCCGGTGATGGAGGGCAAGGCGGCGCTGTTCAAGTCGTTCGCCGGACTGGACGCGATACCCATCGTGCTCGACACGCAGGACCCGGACGAGATCGTCGAAACGCTGGTGCGCATGCGGATGAGCTTCGGCGCGGTCAACCTCGAGGACATTTCGGCGCCCCGGTGCTTCGAGATCGAGCGCCGCGTGGTCGAGGCGCTGGACTGCCCCGTCATGCACGACGACCAGCACGGCACCGCCATCGTGGTGCTGGCGGCGCTCACGGCGGCCGCGCGTGCCCTCGGGCGCGATGTCGCGGGGCTGCGGGTGGTGGTCTCCGGCGCGGGCGCCGCGGGTGTCGCCTGCGCGAACATCCTGCTGGCCGTGGGGGTGCGGGATCTGACCGTGCTGGATTCGTGCGGCATCATCTCCGCCGACCGCGCCGACCTGTCCGCCGGCAAGGCCGATCTCGCCGCCCGCACCAATGCCGCGGGGCGCACCGGAGGGCCGGCGGAGGCCCTGGACGGCGCCGACGTCTACTTGGGGGTGTCCACCGGCACCGTGCCGGAAGACCTCGTGGCCACGATGGCCCCGGACGCGATCATCTTCGCGCTGTCGAACCCGAATCCGGAGGTCCATCCGGACATCGCGCAGAAGTACGCGGCCGTCGTCGCGACCGGCCGCAGCGACTTTCCGAATCAGATCAACAACGTGCTGGCGTTCCCGGGGGTCTTCCGCGGCGCCATCGACGTGGGTGCCACCGCCATCACCGAGAACATGAAGGTGGCGGCGGCGCACGCGCTCGTCGATGTGGTCGGCGACGACCTGAGCGCGGAGCACATCGTGCCGTCACCGCTCGATCCGAGGGTGGCCCCCGCCGTGGCGGATGCGGTGGCGTCGGCCGCCGTCGCCGACGGGGTGGCCACGCGCAGCGCGGCCCCGGTGGACGGCGCGGCGGCCGCGAAGGGCGGCTCGGCAGGGTGAGGCACCGGAAGGCGGGCTACCGGCGAGCGGCGGCGGCGGTCGCCGCGGTCGCCGCTGTCGCGGTCGGATTGACCGGGTGCAAGTCGACCACGGCGTTGGAGCAGGAGTACGTGTCCACCGACATCGTCGTGGGCTCGGGCACGTCCACCGAGAGCCGCATCGTCGCCGCGGTCTACGCGGACGCGTTGCGCGGCACCGGTATCGGCGTCTCGACAGATCTCGGCGTGGGGGACCGGTTCGACTATGTGCGGGCTTTGCAGTCGGGCCGGATCAGCGTGGTGCCCGACGACACGGCGTCGCTGCTGGCGTTCTTCGAGCGTGCGGAACGCACCGGCGCGCTGCCGGCCGGAGGAGCCCCGGAGGACGGGTCCGCAGGGGCGGGCAAAGCCGGCGGCGACACGGCGGCGACCTCCGACGAGGCGGGTGCCGTGAGCGCGCTCGAGGAGTCGTTGAGCAAGGCCCTTCCGGAGTACCTGCGGGTCTCGGACGCGGCTCTGGCCGAACGCGAACAGACGCTCATCGTCGACGACGCCACCGCCCGTCGGTTCGGCCTGCACACGATCTCCGACCTGGCGCCGCACTGCGGCGAGTTGCGCGCGAGCCTGGTCGCCGGACTCGTCTCGGACGCGCAGGTCCGCGACGCGCTCGAGCACGAATACGGCTGCACATTCGCAGGCGTCGATGCCGCCGGTACGACAGGGGATGCGGCGCAGGCGGTGGCGGGGGGCCGCGTGGAGGTCGCGGGGGTCACCAACCTCACGCCCGCCGCCTCGTCCGGCCGGTTCACCGTGCTCGAGGACGACCGCGACGCCATGCCCGCAGGCAATCTCATCCCCCTGTTCCGCACGGGGAGCCTCGGTGACGCGCAGATCCAGGCGCTCAACACGGTAGCGGGCGAACTGACCGGGGAAGACCTGGCGACGATGGTCCGCCAGGTGGACGCGGACGGTCGCAGCGTGGCGGACGTCGTGGGTGCCTGGCGCGCGCAGCACGGCGTCTGACCGCGACCGGCCCCGTCTGACCG
>CAYVJJ010000141.1:2150-7015 GCA_964451655.1 uncultured Mycobacteriaceae bacterium
GGTGCCCGGTTCCCCACCGGGTGGAGCCGACGGGATCAGCGTGGCAGGTGCGCGCGGAGGAACGCGCCGATCGCGTCTGCCGACTCCGCCGCCTCGCGCACGAGACCGGACTGCAACTGCGCCACGTGCCAGAGCACGGGCGATACGTCGAAGGTCGTCTCGACGCCGGCGGCGCGCAGGCGGGCGACGTAGTCGGCGGCCTGCGCGTGCAGCATCTCCCTGGCGCCGACCTGGACGAACGTGGGCGGGAACCCGTCGGTGGGGGCGTGCAGCGGAGCGAAGCCGGGATCATCCGGGGCGGCATCGCCCCGGTACGCGTCGCACACCGAGGATATCCACCCCCGCCGCAGCACGGCGTCCTCCTGCAGCGTGGCGGGGTCGGCGCCGGGGTCCACCGCCGGCGCGATGAGCACCAGCGCGGCGGGGACGGGACCGCCGGCGTCGAGGAGACGACGGGTCAGCGCCGCAGCGATGCCGCCCCCGGCGGAATCCCCGGCCACCGCGATGCGTTCCGGAGCGAATCCGTGGTGTGAGACGAGTGCGGTGATCGCCGCCTGTGCGTCGTCGACCGCCGCGGGGTACGGGTGCTCGGGCGCCAGACGGTAGTCGAGCGAGAACACGGTGGCACCGCTATCGCGTGCAAGGCGCGCCGTCAGCGGCCGGTGCGTCCGCGGAGAACCCGTCACGAAGCCGCCGCCGTGCAGGTAGAGCACTGCGGACCCTGCGGCGGCACCGTCTGCGCCGCCGGTGAACCTGTCGGCCGGTCGGCCGCCGAGCATGACGCGGCGCCGTTGCACCCCGCGCACCACGGGCTGGACCACCGACACGGCGTCCAGGAGGCGGCGTTGGGCCGTGACCGGGAGACGGTGGTTGAGGATCGCGCCGTAGACGGGACGCAACGCCGTCTCGACGACGCGCGGCGGCAGGGCGGGTGCGGGCATGCGGGGCCTTTCCGACGGCCGGGGCCGTCCGTATCCGTGGGAGGGCGCGGGCGTGGTGCGCGGGGCCGTCCCGCGTCGTCTCAGGGCTGTGCGGAGCCGCCGGCGCCCGGTGCGGACCGGGAGGGCTCCGGGGCCGGCGCCTTGGGCATGACCAATCCGGTGAGCGTGGCGACCACCCGCTGGTACCCCGACCCGGTGAGGCGCACGAACAGGTCCAGCACCCGGGCGTCGAGCCCGATCAGGACCCTGCCCCGGTCGGCGGCGACGCCCTTGAGGATCCGGCGTGCCGCGGCGTCGGCGCTGGTGTGGGCCAGGTACCGGTCGAACAGCTGCGCGAGGTCGCGCTGCTGGTAGCCGTCCGCCGCCGTGCTGTTGCGGGCGATGGCCGTTTTGATTCCCCCAGGGTGCACGCAGGTGACGCGCACCGGCCGTCGTGCGGAGATCATCTCCTGGCGCAGCGACTCGGTGAACCCGCGCACGGCGAATTTCGCGGCGTTGTAGGCGCTCTGGCCCGGGATGGCCAGCAGCCCGAACAGGCTCGAAGTGTTGACGATGTGCCCGTCGCCGGACTCGATCAGGTACGGCAGGAACGCCTTGGTGCCGTTGACGACGCCCCAGAAGTCGACGTCCATGACGCGCTCGATGTCCTTGAACTCAGCGATCTCGACCTCGCCGGTGAATGCGATGCCCGCATTGTTGAACACCAGGTTGACGGTGCCGAAGTGCGTGTGGACTGCGGCGGCGTAGTCGATGACGGCCTCGCGCTGGGTGACGTCCAGGGGCGCGGAGTGCACCTCGGCGCCGCGCTGCTCCGCCTGCCGGACGGTCTCGGCCAGACCCAGGGTGTCCATGTCGGACAGGGCGAGCCGGGCACCTCCCTCGGCCAGCCGGAGGGCCAGGGCGCGGCCGATGCCGGACCCCGCTCCGGTCACGACCGCCACCTTGTCTGCGATATCGGTCATACTGCACTCCCCTCGAGGGACTCGCCGGCCCGCTCACGGGCTGCCGGCTGGGTGGTCACGTGGTAGGCGTCCAGGTCGAAACGCCTGGTCAGTCGCCGGAAGGCGAAGGTGAATCCGGGCCACAGTGTGGTGTTGTTGCCGTGGCGGTCCAGGTACCAGCTGGCGCAGCCGCCGGTCATCCAGACCGACGGGCGCAACTGCTCCTGCAGTCCACGGTTGTAGCGTTCCTGCACGTCGCCGCGGACCTCCACGGTGGCCAGTCCGCGCCGGTGCATGGTGGCGACCGCATCGACGATGTAGTTGATCTGCGACTCGATCATGTAGACCATCGAACTGTGCCCGAGTCCGGTGTTGGGGCCGACCATGAAGAACATGTTCGGGAAGTCGGACACCGTGGTGCCCTTGTACGCCTGCATGCCGATCCGGTCCCAATTGTCGGCCAGCGAGGTGCCGGAGCGGCCGCGGATCACCTCGAACGTGGGGGAGTCGGTGACGTGGAAGCCGGTGGCCACGATCAGCGCGTCGATCTCGCGTTCCGTGCCGTCCTCGGTGACCACGGAGTGCGCCCGGACCTCGCGGATGGGGTCGGTGACCACGTCGACGTGGTCGCGGTCGAGGGCGGGGTAGTAGTCGTTGGATATGAGCATGCGCTTGC
The DNA here is from genome assembly GCA_964451655.1 of uncultured Mycobacteriaceae bacterium. Classification (GTDB taxonomy): domain Bacteria; phylum Actinomycetota; class Actinomycetes; order Mycobacteriales; family Mycobacteriaceae; genus Tomitella. The sequence continues at coordinate 4,709 of CAYVJJ010000141.1, forward strand.
AGCCGATCGTGAAGTCCGGGGTGACCTTGCGCCGCAGCGCGCGGTCCCGGATGCCCCGGCGCAGGTGCAGCCGCGCGGCCCACTGCAGCGGCTTGAGGAGCGCGGGCACCCGCGCCAGGCCCACCACCTGGGTCTCGCGCATCGCGTAGACCCCGGCCCGGGCCAAACGCTGGAACCCGGGCAGATGCCGGAACGCGAAGTGCTCCGCGGGGGTGTAGTGACGGTCGGCGCGGGGCAGGATCCACGGAGCGGTGCGCTGGTAGACATCCAGGCTCGCGACGCTGCCGGCGACGGCGGGCACGATCTGGATGGCGGAGGCACCGGTGCCGATGACGGCCACCCGCTTGCCGGACAGGTCCACCCCGTGGTCCCAGCGCGACGAGTGGAACAGGTCCCCTGCGAAACCGGAGATGCCGGGGATGTCCGGCAGCGACGGCTCGCACAGGGCGCCCACCGCCGCGATCACGTTCTGCGCGGTGAAATCTCCGTCGGTGGTCTGCACCGACCAGCGGGCGTTGCGCTGGTCCCAGTCCGCGCCGAGCACCTCGACGCCGAAGCGGTGGCGCCCGAGCACCCCGGAGCGTTCCGCCACGGACCGGATGTAGTCCTGGATCTCGCTCTGCCGCGAGAACGAGCGCGACCAGTCCGGGTTCAGCGCGAACGAGTAGGAGTACAGCTGCGAGGGCACGTCGCAGGCCGCGCCCGGGTAGGTGTTGTCGCGCCAGGTGCCGCCCACCTCCGTGCCGCGCTCGAGGACGAGGAAGTCCCGCTCGCCGGCCTCGTCGAGCTTGATGGCGGCGCCGAGACCGGCGAAGCCGCTGCCGATGATGAGGGTGCGGACATGCCGCGAGGTGGGCGCGCCGTGGGCGCCCGTCGTTGTCGCCGTGGTCATACCGTGAATATAAAGCGCTATTGAACGTGAGTCAATAGGATGCCGCTCCGTAATTGCACTCCGGTCAGTAGAATCCCGTCCGTGGAGGAGAAGCGCACCAGACTCAGCCCGCAGGCCCGGCGGCGACAGCTCGTCACGCTCGGGGTCGAGATGCTCAGCGACCGATCGATCGACGCGGTATCGGTGGAGGAGCTGGCCGAGGAGGCGGGGGTGTCCCGCGGCCTGATCTTCCACTACTTCGGCTCGAAACAGGGGTACCTGCTGGCGGTGGTCGAGCATCTGAGCGAGGAGATGATCGCCTTCACCGATCCGGACCCGGCCCTGCCGCCGCTCGAGCAGCTGAGCGGTTCCCTGGACGCCTACCTCGACTACGTGACGTCGAACCGTGAGGGTTACGTGTCCCTGCTGCGCGGCAGCACGAGCAACGATCCGGATATGCGTGCGGTGTTCGAGTACACGCGCGGAGTGCTGGCCCGGCGGGTGCTCGACCGGGTTCCGCTGATCGGCATCGAGGTGACACCGCGGGTCGAGCTGGCGGCCCGCGGCTGGGTGGCCTTCGTGGAGGAGACGGTGATCAGCTGGCTGCGCGAGCCGCGCATGTCCCGTGACGAGCTGCTCGAGATGCTCAACCAGGCGCTGCCCGCCCTGGCGATGAGCCCGGAACAGACGCTCGCCGTGATGGGGTCGGCCGCCGCGGCGCAGCCGTGACGGCGGAGCCGTGAAAGCGGAGCGCGGGCCCGCGGCAGGATCGCCTGCCGCGGGCCCGCGCTCATCGTGTGGCGGCGGAGACCGCCGAGGTCACTCGAAGGCGGCCTCGATGACCTCCTGCTGCTCGACGGCGTGCACCTTGCTCGACCCGGAGGAGGGGGCCGACATCGGGCGCCGCGAGACGCGCTGCAGGTTGCCCAGCAGGTCCGGCAGCAGTTCCGGCAGCGCCAGCCCGATGGTGGGCCATGCGCCCTGGTTGCCGGGCTCCTCCTGCACCCACCGGAAGTCGGTGGCGTTGGGGAAGGCCTCGAGCGCCTGGCGGATGCGGCGGCGCGGCAGCGGGTAGAGCTGCTCGAGCCGGACGATCGCCGTGCCGGTGAGGTTCTCCTTGTCGCGCTTGGCGGCGAGCTCGTAGTAGAGCTTGCCGCTGACCAGCAGGACCTTGGTCACCGCGTTGCGGTCGCCGTCGCCGGTGAAGTAGGGATCCTGCAACACGGAACGGAACTTGTTGTCGGTGAAGTCCGACACCGGACTGACCGCCGCCTTGTTGCGGAGCATCGACTTGGGCGTGAACACCACGAGCGGGCGGTGGATGCCGTCGTAGGCGTGCCGCCGGAGCAGGTGGAAGTAGTTCGCCGGCGTCGAGGGCACCGCCACCGTCATCGACCCCTCGGCGCACAGCTGCAGGAACCGCTCGATGCGCCCGG